>JBIKTS010000064.1:0-5425 GCA_044347985.1 Candidatus Babeliales bacterium | reverse complement strand
ATGAGCCGGTTGATGCAGTAGGTTCAATCACAGGGGTTTTGCTGCGTGTGCAAAAGCTTATACTTGATTTGAATGAACCGTGTGTTTTGACATATTCGGTTACTGGTACTTGTAATTTTGATGCTATGACTGCACCAGTACTTCAGGTGTCTGATGCGATTTCAGTATATCCCTCAACTACTCAGTATACCCCTGATACTGGCGCAGGTACTACCGGGACAAAAATATTTGAATATATTATTCAGATTGGCGAGCCGGGGCGGCATGAGATCCCTGCTCAACGGTTTGTATATTTTGATGTCAAGGCAGGTGAGTATCGTGTGGCGCTTACCCAACCGTGTAGTGTGCAAGTTAAAGAACCAAAATTGAGTACTGCATCGCTTTCAAAAACTGATGCAACGCATGAACCTGATGGAGCACGAGGTGGTATGCAGACAGAGTCTGAGCGAGAGTTGCCGGTTGTTCCACTTTTGCCGTGGTGGGTGCTTGTGATGAGTGTTTTATTGGGCGCTTTTATTGTTTTTTATGATATGTGGGCAGGACTTGCTCGCTCTTTGCTTGAAATGACGGGGATTACCGGGCCGGTAAAGCGTGAGCAGCAGGTGCTTACTGGACTTATTCGGGGGCAAGCGATTGAACAAGTGCATCCATTTTTTATTGGGGTTATTGTGCGGCTTTGGCAGTGTGAGTCTCAGCTTATTGATGGAGAATATGTGTCCGAAATGCTCAAAACTCAAGATGTCGATGCTGAAACAGCGGCAGCATGCGGGGCATATATTGAGGCATGTAGTCAGGCTTCTTTTGCGCCGCATATGGTAAAAGAATCAGTAAAGACTGAGTTATTAAATAAAGCGGAATATTGGTATGGTTTTTTCATTCGATTGCCACGAAAAGGATAAGCTATGGTGAAAGCTAAAATACTTGGATATGTCTTTGTGCTGTGTACAGTGATTACTGCATCACTTGAGTCTGCAGATGCATTATTTGCTCAGGGGCAATGGCAACCAGCATTGACAGCGTATCAAGCAGAAGTGGTGAGGACTCCGGGCATTTGTCTTCGAATGGGTGAGTGTGCACATGCATTAAAAGAGTACCCTCATGCGCTTGCTTATTGGTATGAAGCATTGCCAGGACTTTCATTTCTTGCGTATTACAATATCGCACTGCGCATAGTACGACTTGAAGCGCAATTAGGTTTGGCGCCAGCTGCAGTGACGCCATGGTGGATTATGACTACTGCCGCTGCCTCAGTTCCTCCCTTGGTGTGGCAATTGCTTCTTTTGTTTGTTTTATTGGTGTTTTTGCTGAGTATACGATCACTGATGACTGCGCGTGCCTGGTATAAGATCGGGGTGCTTTTTTTCAGTATGGTTCTTGCTGGCGCGGTAGCATGGCAGAGCGTTGCATATCGAACACGGATTGGTGCTATTGCAATTACCAGCACTCCGCTGCTTTCTGGCCCGGATGAGCGTTTTTCAGAGGTTGGTATGCTTTCGAAGGGGGCAGCACTTGTATTGAGTCAAACAAAAAAAATTAAAGCCGGACCAGTGTATTATAAAGTAAGTTATAGCGGTCGACGCGGCTGGGTTTGCGAAGAAAAAATTATAATTATTGGTAAAAAAGTATAAGTTTTGCATTAAAACTATTGTTTTTAAAAGCCTTAATCTCGTATTGTAGTAGTAGGGAGTGATACAATACAGACGATGTAATTTCACATAAGGAGTGTAGGGTATGAAAAAAACATTAGTAAAACTTGTAGTACTTGCAGGTGCAATTGGTGCTTTAACACTGGTTGGTGGTTGTTCAACTAAAAAACAACGAGGAACAGCAATTGGAGCAGGTGTTGGCGCGCTTGCAGGTGCTGGAGTTGGTGGTTTAATTGGTAAAAACGCTGGTGGCGCATTATTGGGTGCGGGTCTTGGCGGTATTGGTGGTGCATTGATTGGTAATGCAGTCACTGAAGATGAAGAATGCCCAGTACATACAGATTGCCGTAAGTGTTCATGCGATTGTAAAAAGTCGTAAAATCACAAAAGTACGAGTTATTAAAAGCTGCCTCCATTAACGGAGGCAGCTTTTTTTATTGATGCGTTTGAGGGAGAAGTTATGTATACTCTTTTGTCTTTTTAACGGGGTATAAAAGGGTTTTATGAAAAAATATATTTTTTTATGTGGTATAAGTTTTATTGCATGTGGCGTTCTGCCATCTGATTCGATAGATGTCAAGGGAAGCGGCGCAGCGAGTGCTGATGGTGAGTCTGCTTGGATGTCTGCAGGGCTTGTGAATTTATGCAAAAGTTTCGATGAGTTTGTGGCCGTTGCAGATAGCGGTAATGTAATGCCAATACTGGATGCACTTGTGTTTGTGCATCACGTTTTGGGTGAGGTTGTACCAGAAGAAGAGTCTCTATTGCCACCGTTAGATGAGTGTTATTCTGCCTTAAGACAATTTACACAGGAATATCAGAAGGGGTATGGGGTGCGCCCGACGAATGATGATTTACTACGAGAGCTAGGGAATGGTATTGAGGAAGCTTTATCTGAGGGGGATAATAATTTTTTAGTAGGGGCACTTGTGATTATTCGAGAGTGGGCTCATCAAGGAAAAGCAAGTAAACGTATGAGCATGTGCTTACTTGAGAAACTAATAGAGAAGAGCGATTGGGAAAAATGTAAGTCTTTTGCTCAGGCAGTACTAGACGAGGTTAAACGAGTGAGTGCTGGTAAGTAAGAAACTGGAGAATTTAGGATGCAAAAATTATTATTACAAGTTATTGAGCTTGCAGCTTCTGTTGAAGAGGCACAAATTTTAAAAAATATATCAATGGAAGTGCTGCCTGGCCAAGTGCATGCGATTATGGGACCCAATGGGTCAGGCAAAAGTACTTTTGCGCAGGTTCTGATGGGACATCCTTCGTATAGCGTTGATAAAGGGACAATTTTTTTTGAAGGAGAAAATATTACTGAGCTGCCCGCACATGAGCGTGCACGCAAAGGTATTTTTTTGGCCTTTCAGTATCCATACGAAATTGAAGGATTACCCCTCAAGGATTTGCTTCGTACTGCTTATAATGCCTGGTATGCGGGAACTGATAAACAAATTGGTATTAAGGCCTTTAACCAGCTTCTTGAAGAGAAACTCCAGCTGTTGGGACTTGATCGATCATTTGTTGAGCGTGGAGTCAATGTTGGCTTTTCTGGCGGTGAGAAGAAACAAGCAGAGATTTTGCAACTTGCAGTATTACAGCCTCGATTAGTCATTCTGGACGAGGTTGATTCAGGACTTGATGTGGATGCGTTGCGCCGGGTATGTGCTGCGCTTAAAGTGGTTCAAGCGCATGCGCCTGAAATGGCAGTTGTTCTTATTACTCATTACAATCGAATTTTGGAATATATTGTGCCTGATCACGTGCATATTATGCAAAATGGCGTTATTACACAAAGTGGTGATGCACAGCTTGCACGTGATATTGAAAAGATTGGGTATACTCCAGAGTTGGGAAATTAAAAAAGATAGAATATGGTCAATAAATATACTGTAATTTTGTTTGTGTTGCTTGGGTTTGGAAATCTTTGCGCATCGGATGGGCCATCTTTTGCTACGCCTTTCTTAGGTTTGGAAGGTGATGAATTGAGGTTGAGAGCGCATCAATTTGTTGAAATGAGTTTTCAAGTAAGTATTAGCGTAGCTCCCATGCTGGTTGCAAGGCTGGACGAGCAAAAGTTTTCAGTTGATTTTGATGATTTGATTGTACATCGTAAGATGGGTCTTTTATTATCTTGGCATACAAATCCTGATTTAAATGATGCTGCGTATCGTGAAGCTGCCCTTGCTTCCGGTTGTGATGTTGAGGCGCAAGGTGCATTGCGTGCATTTGAGTTTCGTTACTGGTTTATTCACAAAATGCTTTGGGATGTAACAAGGCCTGCATATGAAAATTTTCATAAAACTGAGTTAATTAAGTGGGCCCTATTTCCGTATATTTATTGGATGATATTTGAAGGCAATGAAGAATCGACCGCAGCGGCGCGAAGACTTTTTTCGGAGTTCTATTTTGTAACTGGCATACTCCCTAATGATGAGTGTTATGACCAAGTAATCACTGCTATGATGGAATATCTTGCTGCGTGGTACGTGCGTGCTCGTAGCATTTTTAATACGATCAGTCCTGATCCAGAAACATTATTTGTGCCGCTGGGTATGCTGATAGAAGTGGTTTTGTGTGGCGAAGAGATACAAATATTTGTTTGCAGTCGAGAAACCTATCATGATTCAGAGAATCCTTTGCCTGGTTGGGCATCGGTGCTTGTCCGTGAAGGTGGTGCGGGAGTACGTTTTTATCCGGGGCATAATGTTGGACATGCTTTTGATAATGAACAAAGCGCTGACTCTGGCGGAGGGAGTGCCGGATCGTTTAATAATTCATAGGTACTTTTTGTAAGTTTCAAAGTCACACTTTTAAACTTACAGAGGCGGCATAAAAAGTTGATGGATAGCATATAAAACGAGGAGTGGCTTGCAAAATAATCTTGCAAGCCACTCCTCGTTTGTATTGTATGAAATACGTGTATGTTATTCAGCTACTACAGCGTCGTCTGCAGGTGCTGCTACTACTTCTTCGTTGTTGCTTAAAACTGCATCCAGTTCTTCAGCAAGTCCCGGTACACTTTTGATTACTGCTTCTAGTTCAGCAAGTTCTTCTTGAGTAGGCGCAACCGGTGCTACAACAAATTCTTCTTCAACTACAACTGGTGTAGTTACTTCAGCCTCTTCTGCTACAACTGAAACAGATCCACAAAGCGCAAGCGCAAGCATAATATTTTTCATACGTATATCCCTTCAAAATTTGTACATTGATAACAACTGTTACCAGGGGCTACTATGCCATAATCGTTATTCTGGTGTCAAATAACTCAGCAGGAAACGTTAAAAAGCTTTGTGGTATAGTGTATTTTAGGGGCAAGTTTTATAAAGATGTATGGAGTATTGAGAGCCTTGTGGGGCGGCTTGTGATTTATTTCTAAACAATTCATACTACCTTAGTAAAAAATATTCTGAAACCTGGGGTTTTTATGTCGCATGAACAATTTAGCATGCCGGAAAAATATGATTTTAAATCTGAAAAGGGATTAAACGAATCAATTGTTCGTGAAATCTCTGCTCGTAAGGGTGAGCCAGAATGGATGCTGGAGTTCCGTTTACAGGCATTGAAGCATTTTATTGATCGTCCAATGCCGTCTTGGGGCCCTGATTTAAGCGCGCTTGATCATAATGACATTTATTATTACATCAAACCGATTGAGCAGAAACATTCTTCGTGGGAAGAGGTCCCTGAAGATATTAAGAATACGTTTGATCGTCTCGGTGTGCCGCAGGCAGAGCGGCAATATTTGGCAGGTCTTGGCGCGCAATATGAGTCTGAGA
>JBIKTS010000063.1:0-5426 GCA_044347985.1 Candidatus Babeliales bacterium | reverse complement strand
ATCCACACGAAATATATTTAAAAGTTTTCTCACATCAGTAATCGTTAATAACCGTTTCTCTTGAATTGTAGACAATAATGCAGGATGGATATGTATAACCCCAATAGCATCAACACCATATCCGCGATTAAAATCATCCTCAGTAAATGCTATTACAGGCCTACTGTCAGTGGTACTTGGCGTCTCATCGATTGATGCTCTCGCAGCCCCAACACCAGCACCTGCACCTACAGGGCCGCCAGCACCTGCAGTCACAGAAACGTCAGGAACCTGCGATACTACATCACGTACTACGTCAACATTACTCTCTGTTTCATGCCTTGCTACAGAAGCCCCCGCCTGCTGCTCAGGCAGAGGTACGCTATCTTGCTCATGTTTTGGAGGAATAAAAAGTGGTTCATCTTGCTGAGAAGCTACAATTGGCTTATCAAGCTGCAGTGAAGACGGATCAAAACGCTTAGTTGGTACATTCACAGGAGTCATCAGCTCAGGAGTACTCTCCGACTTTTTATTTTTATACAATGACAACAATGCTATACCTCCTCCAGCCATCACAGCAAGAGCAGCAATGCGTCTCAATATACGAAATCGGCGTGCTCGATGGCGCTTCCATGCTCTTTGCCGCGCAACAGTCGGTTGAGAAGAAAAAACAGATACAGGTGCTTGAGTGTGCAACGAGCAAGAGGCAAATATGATTATAATAATAACCAGGATGTTATTTTTATTGCTAATCACAAGTCCCCTAGAGTGCGTGTCATGCCGACCTTACTCGCTGAAGTAGTATGAGCTTGTGCAATCGCGAGCTGCTCTTCTGCGCTAATTAATTGTTTCTCTGCTTGAGCCAATTTCAGTTTTTGACTTTGATTCAAAGCATCATACGATGATACACCTTCTAGCAGTTCAGGATGCCGTAATTGTAAATAATTAAAGTCATACCGGTTGTCCCGTATTGCAGCATCTAAATTAGATACTAAACGCTGATCCTTCCACTCAACACCTTTCCATGTCGCAAAAAGACCCGCAGCGGCAAGCGCTAGCGCGAGTGGAATCACAATACCTTTACGCTTCCACCACGCAACTTGCTTTCGTGGCATCATGGTAGTATTAAATTTTTTAATCGCTCCGATCAGACGAGCAGATAACTCATATTTTTTGAGTAATTGATTAAATTCATACTGCCGGTCTAAATAGGTTTCATAATCACCACGCACTTCTGGGAATTGCAATTCCTCAAATTTTGCAAGCAATTCAGGCGTACGCTGCAACCGGTGCCGCAATTTCTCATACGTAATAAATAATTCATCTTCCCCGTCCAAGTCATGCAATTCAATTTGAGATTCAACAGCAGTCGCACCAGATAAAAACGGCTGCGTCCACAGCGTCATCAACGCCAAAATTATATATTTTTTCATACACCCCCACTGTTACCCATCATACGCGTATAATTTTCACGAAAAGTCTTTTGCTTGTTATCAGTTGCCTCTAATTTTGCCGCTTCTTTAGGAATTGATAATAATTGATTTCGAGATCTCAAATCAGGAGTCCCATTCAATAAAAGATATAAAGCACCTTTAACTGTTCCAACTACACGACCAAGTGGCCACGAATCTTGCTTGAGTATTTTCAACAGACCAACGCCCCAATCAATCTTACCAACTAAATCTTCTTGCAATCCTGTTCTTACAACAAAGGCACCAATTATATATTTGGGTAACAATAATTCTTCAATCATGAAATTTTCCAGAAGCCCCGCACGCGACAAATTAAATAAATTATCCGAAGTCAAAATCTGTGTACACACAACTTTTCGCCCCTCAGACGTTCGCTCTAAAAACATAAAAGCATGCACAATAAGTGTAAATCTATCAATTAAAGCACGTACCCGATCATCAGTAGCAGAAATTTCGGTTATATCGGATGCTCCCCAAAAACGACCCGGTTTCGGTCTCTTTGTAAGGTTTGTATCTTCCAACAGATTTTGCACCAATGCTGCATTGGCTGCCGCGAGCGCAGCGACAATAGCAGGAATTTTTTCTTCCACCAGGGGTTGCTTCAACCAATGATTTTTGTCATACATAAATGACTTTTTATAGCTAGGGGCATCAGGATTGAGCTTATGTGTCTCAGGATCGAGAGAGTGTGCATACGGCATCCATGAATTTGGCTTCATTAAGTCTGAAAAAAACGTTATATCCGGGTATGTTGCGTGGCCATTTTCTACAACCCTACCGTCGCCACCTTGCAGTCTTGCTAATTGATTATCAATCGCACGGACTTTTTCTCCAACCATTTCAGGAGTCACAACAACAGGCGAAATCGGTGCAACAGTTATTGGATCCTCGCCGCCAGCACCTGTTCCAGCACCAGCTGGGGCTGCAGGACTTGCGGGACTTTCTAATTCTCTTCCTGCAAAGACTACCTGTACATCATTCCCTGGCTGACTACCCAATCCTGTAGGTGGCGGCGTACTCTTTAATAACAACTCAGCTGGCGTCTGTGCAGCACCATCGGTATGCACCTCAAACCCCTGAGAAACAAACCCTGCCCCAGGCAGTCCACTGGTCGCAGCATCTGTTTGCTGCAATGTTACCACTGAGCCAACCACTGGAGGTTTCACCGAATTAGCGTGACCGGCTGCCTCTGCCTTTCGCTGCCGCCGCTTAACCTGACGTGCATCGTGCTTATGCTTCAAAACATATCCACCTGCGACCGCAGTCAATGCCGCAACAATTGCAGCGGGCACCATCACATTCTGACGTTTCCACCATGGCTTTGACGCCCGTGGCTTCATCCGTTTATTAAATTTTTTTATGTCACGAATCAAAGTTGATGAAAGCTCATACTGAGCAAGCGCCCGCTCAAGCGCAATTTTTTTTTGCGTATAGGCTGAACGCTGCAGCCGCGTTGATGGAGCATGCAAATCGGAAAACAATGCATGAAGTTCGGGAAAAACAGCAAGCCGTCCTTGCAATCGATTGTATACCATAACAGGCAATTCTGGCGCGCGAACCTGCGTTACACGTGCGAAAAGCATTGGGCACATACTCGATACGCACCACAAAATACCCAGCACAATTTGCTTTTTCATTTCTGTTCTCTTTGTTTTTTATGCATAGTGTATGTACTACACTTATATAGTTTATCAATAGTATATGCTGTAAGCCGAGCCTTCAGTAAAAACAGTTAGTTTTTATGCTTTAAATCTTGAATCGTGTACAGCTGCGCAACTTCATGGACAGTTGTTGCATCACACGCATTTTTATCAGGCCGATACCCCATAATACGAGGAAAACGGAGCGCATACCCAGGGCCTGTTTCAGTCCGGCCTGCCGTGTGTACCGGTGATCGTGTAATATCATCAGCACGAACGCTACATACAATCTCAGGTGCCACCCACACATCGGGCGTCAATGAACTGGCACATACCACATGCACCGGCTTACTGGCCGAAACATGTTTATCACACAGCGCTCTCAAATCCTGCCACTGATCATCAGACAGCCCGGTCCCAATTTTTGCTATAGTCTGAAACATCTCAAGCTCAGGATTATACACTCCCACCAGAAACGCGCCAATACCAAACGCGGTGCGCCGACCCGTTCCCCGATAATACCCAAGCACCACACAATCAAGTGTATCAGCCAGCTCTCCGCGCTCTTGACGCTTGAGTTTAATCCAATTACTGCTCCGCTTGCCGGGCTGATAGGGTGCATTGCTATTTTTCACCACAATCCCTTCAAGCCCTGCGCTCATAGCATGCTCAAAATATAACCCCAGTTGCGAGGCACTTGTAATATGCACTTCTTCAATGACACGAACAATTCCCTGGTCTGGAGCAATTTTTTCCAGCATTATACGCCGCTGAGCATGACTCTGCTCAAGCAAACTTTCACCATTGCAAAACAAAACATCAAACAAGTATAACGTCAGAGGTAAATCACTAGCCGCCTCATCAATCCCATGCTTGCGCTTACGCTTTACTGTTTCTTGAAACGGAACAAAGTTGCCTGTTGCCGCATCATGAACAATCGCTTCACCTTCCATGATAACGCTCTCTGCTGTTACAACACTCAAAGCTGCCACTAAATCGGGAAACATCTCAGACATATCATGTAAATTACGAGAGAAAAAACGATGCTGCACTTTTCCTGATTCATCAATCCATCGATGAATTTGCACACGAAATCCGTCCAATTTTGGTTGAGCAATACATTCACCTAATTTAGCAAACACTGCATCTGAATCGGCAAGCCGATCTGCCGCAGCGGGACGCACCGGAATACCAGGCACCATTGTTGCAGCACTAACCACCGCAATGCCCCCTGTTTTCAAAAGCCACACAACACGACCCAAATCGGCCGACACATTATAACAATGTTCGAGTGCCACCTTATGCGCCTTCGAGCCAGCACTCATCCAAGAAAATGCATCAAGCAGCGTCATGTCAGAAAACCCAAGTCGCAGCGTGCCCACAACACTGCGAATAATAAAGCATGCTTCCAATGGAGAAACTCTACGCAGCAGGTCAGCAAGCAATCGCTCACGCAACTCTTGTGCCCCCTCTCCAGACACTGCAACAATATTATGCAGCACTGACTGTACATGCAATACTGTAACTGGCTCACAGGTATGCCACTCACCCGCAAGCGCCAGTATATAACTCCCTGCATCGCCACATTCCTTAACACCACTACTTACCACGTCAAGTGATGTACCTGTTGCAGCGGCAAGAGCTCGCAGGGCACTTTTATCAGCAATATTAATAGTTTTATTATAATACGATGGGTATAACTCCCCCATACAAAAATATGCCAAAAACTGCGCCTCATCAGCAGTAGCATCAGCATATAACTGGGCAAGCATCTGTGTAATAACAGTACGCGATGATTCTTGCTCAATACGCGCAAAAAAATCTGCTACTTTTGAAAAATACATAGCTACCCTTTCATCAGAGCGATTACATTCTTTTTATGACGAATCAAAGTCCATATCGCCAGTGCGAAGGAAAGCCCAACGAGTGGTGCAGGATAACCAGCTAGTGCTACCAACAACCCACCACCAAGCGCGGCCGACAATGAAGCAACATCAACCCGCCGCATCAACGCAAGCACGAGTGCAAAAATAAGACAATATCCCAGCAGTACTGCCGGAGAAAACAAAAACAACAGAATTCCCAGCCCGGTCGCAATCCCTTTCCCTCCCGAAAAGGAAAGGAACACAGAATAACTATTACCAATCATAACTGCAGCAGCCGCACATAACAGCAGCCAAGAAGAATTGTCATATGATGCAGCAAACCACAACACTCCATATGCCTTAAAAGCATCAATAAGTACGATAAGGAAAAAAGCAGGCAGTCCCAGCACTCGGGCAGCATTTGTAGCGCCACTATTGCCCGAACCAAGTGTACGCAAATCTTTTTTAGT
>JBIKTS010000062.1:0-5480 GCA_044347985.1 Candidatus Babeliales bacterium | reverse complement strand
AGTAGTGTAAGTGTAATGGTGCGTATCTGCTTATGAGGTAACGCAGCATGTTTTAGGCGTTATGTTTTTGACTCACTACATCACGCCACATTGCCAGTAATCGGCAACGTAATAACCGAGAGCTGGTTTTTTGCAGCATTATGGTTAGTAGTTTGTTTTTGGATTTTATACCTAAAAGAAAGGTTCCCCAACCTTTTTATGGCGATACGCTTGTATATATGACTATTGACTTTTTACTATTACAAAAATCTCGAAACTGGCCGGAAAATCATGCTTTATCAGGTGTGATGATACCATATGAGTTGTACAATACATAGTATTATACATGAGATTGCATAGCGTTGGTCTGTTTTTATAGTTGCTATAAAAGCTTTTTTAGGCTAGACAGATTGTCTAATTTTGTCAAATTATTTAAAATATGTGAACAAATCGGTTTATGTTTTTACGCATAAAATAATTTTTTAATTCAGCATCTTAAAATATGGGCTCGTTCTGTTCTTCAGCGTCGTCGATTGATCTGGTACTTAGTGCATCATCATTAATTCTGCTTGCGTCACAGTCAAACGGAGTATTTAGGTCTTGGATATTCAGGCGGCTTTCTGAGGATAAATTGAGATCTGTTATTGGAGTTTGATTGCTTTGCTGTTCTATGTCATATGGTGCAATGCGAGGTGTTCTGCGTAGGCTTATGCGTCGTATTGTTTTTTTAATAACCGCAGCTATTTGTTTAACCCGGTTTTGCTTTGGCGGGCTGAGGTCAAAAAGAGACGTGCTTGTATGTACTCTGGTGAGTGGTTGAGTGAGTAGGCAGTAGAGCCATGCTGAGCAGCAGAGAGTAAAGTCTTGGTACATATATAACGCAAGCCAGCAATTGAAATTTGTCCACAATATTTTAGTAATATTAGTATCGCCCCTTTCTGGATGGAGGCCTCTTATTTTTACGCTTTCATAAGGATTGTGTGATCCTTTAAGATTAATAAGCTCAAGAGCAGTATTGAGTCGTTTAAGGGCGCCGATAGTGATTATTTCTTTTTGATTGAAAGCGTGTAAGGGGAAATGAGCACCATTGAAAAGATCGATAAGCATAGTGCCAGGGTCTTGTTTGTTATATCTCTCTTCATGGATGAGGCAGAGTGTTGGAATTAGTGACGTGTTGCTCTTGCAGCGAATGCAAATGATTCGTTCTTGAGAGTTGGCTACGGTCATAAGGCGTGTTATTTGCTCTTGTACTTCTGAATATATAAACGTTGCGGTCGGGGCGTTTTGAAATTGAAATTCGGCCGATGCGATTATTTTTGCTGCATCTACGTCAATATAAGCAGGCTTTGTGTCAGAGTCGCTTTTATTGAGTGTTGCTTCCCAGAGGCTGTTGTGATGCTGATAAGTACCTGTTTGGTTATTTGCTTGGATGTATACAAACGCTCCATTGGGCCTACTTAAAGGAGTTATTGTTACGCTGCCAGACATGGGGGAAAGCGGTTGCATGTCTTCAAAAGGAAACACTTGAGTGTAAGTACACAAAATGCAAAGGATTGAGAGTTGAAAGATTCTTTTCATATGGGGGATCCTTTAATAATAAAAAATATGTTTTACAGCGTGTGGCTGAACACAAAGTAACTAAAGCTGTTGCAATAGAATGACAAGGTTTGAGATAAAATCAATAACTTTTTAAGGGTTTTTCGGGATTTTCTTATAAAAATCGAAGCGCTTGATCTTAATGCTCTCTCAGAATCGATTTATTGAAGATATCAATGGTGATCAAAAAATATTTGTCGTCGTAAATCAGTTTTAAATGATGGAGCATGGTTGGTCGAGGTAGGGGGGCAGGCTTGTAAAAGTAGGGAGAATCGGTATACTTGTGGGTATGTTGCTACAACATTTTGATCGATTACGTAATTAAAGGAATAGCATGAAATCAATACAGTTAACCAAGGAAACCATAGCACAAGTTGGCGTGGTAGAGCGGGGATTCCCAGAATTTCGAGCAGGCGATACCATTGCGGTGTCTCAGATCGTTAAAGAGGGTAATAAAGAGCGAACACAGATTTTTGAGGGCGATGTTCTTGCTATTCGTGGCAGCGGAGCTTCTATGAGCTTTACTGTTCGTCGTATAGCGTCAAATAACGTTGCGGTTGAGCGTATTTATCCTTACTATTCTCCTGTGATTAGTGAAATCACCGTGGTTCGCCGTGGTGATGTTCGTCGCGCTAAGTTATATTATGTTCGCGACCGTATCGGTAAATCTGCGCGTATTAAAGAAAAAGTATTGACCAGAGATCAAAAGATGCATTTGAATGATAAAGCATCTCAGGCTTCTGTGACTGTTGAGGCAGGAGAATAAAAAGTTCTTTCTATTGTATAGTTCCCTGTGAGTGTACGAAGATAATTTTATGTGATGCAGTAATGAGCAGCTAGAATTGTCTTAGGAATGCGTACATTCTTCGGAGTAAGCGTTTCAAGCTAACGGATTAGTATTGAAATGCTGAGCTTGAAACAAACAAGCACCGAAAGGTAGCGCAGCGGTTGTTCGTTGTGTGCCAAGGGATTATCAACGGGGCATATATGAGTATATGGCTTATTGTAAAAGCCGCAGTGCTGGCAGCATTAGTTCTTGTAACGATTCCGTTTGCGCTTTGTCTCTTTTTTGCATTATGGGGTAAAAGTTTTGTCCTTGTGATTGAAAAAGATTCATGGCTTGCAAGAGTTCGGCAACCGCTGATACGGGGTGTTGTGGCAAGATTTTTGGCCTAATTTTTTTTTAAAATAAAAAGAAGGTGATTATAGTATATGTAGTCACCTTCTTTTTATTGTCGGTAGTTACCGACATATCTACAGTAATAAGGTATAAATAGTTGGGAACAGCAATCTATTTGTACACGTAATTAATACTTTAAACACGAAGCGTAACAAGTTTAGTGTGTCATTTATTATGTGAGGATTGGCATGAAAAATATAACAATAAAAACAATAGTATTATCTTTGATGTGCGTTGGTTTAGCATGTGCTTCTGATGATGGTGCATTGCGTGCTCATACGTACTATAAAACATTTGATGGAAGAGTTGTGACTGTACTGCCAGAAGCGTTTGCTGCAGCTACGCCTGATCGCGCACATCGTTTGCAAGTGATGATAGAACAATGCGTGAAAGACCTTTGTGGTGCATATGCAGTACCCTATGATTTTCCGCCTGATATTAGAGAGGCTGCGCAAGCGTATGCTGATTTTATCGAAGGTGATTGTGCGGTCATTTATAAAATTCAGTTACTTGGTGCTTTGCTGATGTATTTACAAGATAGATCAGCAGGTGATGCTCAGGCATTATATTATGATGTAAAGCGTGAAATAACACATATGGTTGACTCATGGGAATCTACTGCGTCATTAGGCCTTTAAATTGCTATCGAAGAAGGATTTAATACTCTGCAGCGATTCGGGTTTGTGCCACATAGGGTTTGTTCTGATATGCCAGGATTTCGTGGTTTTATAGCTGATGTGGTGTGTCGCTTAGGTGATTTTGGCCCCTATGCGGTGCTGCCAGAAGTGAGAAATGCATCAGAGTTTCTTCATGAGGCTTCTGGGGCTCGTAATCAAGAAAAAATTGTTTATGAGCTCGGACAGTTGTGTAGTAATGTGCAAAAATTTAGAGTATGCAGGCAGTATGTACTCATTCTTTTTTGTATGGTACTGACCTTAGAATGTGTAGTGCCGCCAGTGGTTTCTCGTGCAGCATTCTTGCATGTTGCTTTTTTGAGAGAAGCAACTGATTATGCTAAAAAAATGCTTGAAACCACGATCAATTTGTCCGGTGATGCGAGAGTAAAGAAGCTTGATAACTTTGATTTATTATTTGCTACTTTATTTAAGCATGCTTCCGCAACAACAGAAGGGCTTGATGTAGCAGACTCGCTTTCATATGGTGAGCGGTCAGAAACTCCGGGTGATAAAAAGAAGTTTCGCCAAGATTTAATTCGTGCTTTGCCTTCTGTATGCTATGACAAAATGACTCATGATTATGTTTTGAAGCCAGAAGACAAAAGTATTATCAATCTTGCACGTTCTTATTTTGTCATTGCATTTGAGGATTATCGCAAACTATTCCTTGAGAAGAAATTATCACAGTATGTAGAAGGTGGATATGATATTGATGCTTTGCGGCATGAGTTTTGTGCATCAATTCCTGAGTTTGGAAGAACACAGAGTAAGCGGATGCCGGCTGCAGGAGCGGGTGGTGCTGGCGTTGGTTCTGCGCCTGTTCAATTAAAACCCGATGGTTCATTATCTGCAAAAGCGCGGCGAAAAGCACGCCGTGAGATAGCCCATCAGTTGAGGCTGGATGGTTTGAGTGAAGAGCGTATAGCTGAAATGATGTCATATCTTACCACAGATGCGGCTTTGTTGGACGAGCATCAGTATGTTTAGGCATGGATATTGCTTAATATAATAATGTCTTTGAGTGCGATAGATATCAGTAGAAATAATGCGAAAAACATTATTAGTATGCGAACATGGTAATACCATAGTGTACTTTGTGGAATGGCATATACTTTATAAAGCCATGCTGCAATGACGGGCATAAAACATGCTATAAAGAGAAACCAGTATGGTATTGGATGTGTAATACCCCAGTAGATAAAGTGGGTTACTGATGTTTTTTCATAGAGAGCTGGATTGCTCATACACGTTCCAATATGGAGCGTTATGCTTAATATCCATGCCCAAAGTTCTCTTAGGTAGGCTGGTATTATTCCGATGAGCGGTGTTAGTGGATATAAAAGTATTCCACCACCGGAAAAAGGCAAGCACATAACATAGACAGTCCAGCAGAGTGCGGTTAGGTGTATGCCAGTGAGGAGACCATACGCATTAATTAAATTAAGCCCGGTGAATACCAGAAATGAGAAAAAAAAAGTTATTTTAATAAAAAGAAATGAAAATCGTTTTTTTGAGTGCATCAGAAAGCCCTCACATAAAATTTGGTGGAGCTAACCGGATTCGAACCGGTGGCCTCATGAATGCCATTCATGCGCTCTACCAACTGAGCTATAGCCCCATATTTTATGTAACAAGGCCCAATTTTACGATACTCTAAAAAAATAGCAAGCATTTTACTGTACTCCTTTTATGCTGCAGGACGCTGTGCTGGAGGGAGCGCAGGCATTTTTTTATTAATTCGGTAGCGTTGATTTTCAAGCTCAGCGCTTGTTAAGAGGGCAGAAGATCTTGGAGAAGTTGTGGTTGCAGCGCTTGGACGGGGTCGTTGAGGGAGTCTGCTCCCGGCACTGGTTCTAATAATTGCGGGAAGCGCTGGAGTGCCAGTGGCGGTGCTTTGAATAATTGTACCATTTAAATACGTAATTGATGCATTGCTCGTTGCTCCTGTAGTGGCAAACCAAGTATTGCTTCCTTTGAGCATATCATGTGACCAAGTTAGATATGGTGCTTGAATAAGAGCGCCGTCTTGTGCATACCCCCCAAAACTG
>JBIKTS010000008.1:0-17045 GCA_044347985.1 Candidatus Babeliales bacterium | reverse complement strand
CGTAATCATGTTGTGGTTCGTGCTGTTACTGCGAGCATGATTGCTCATATAGTAGGCGCTTTTTTGATGATAACGTTTGGATCATTTAGTGCATGGAGCTCACTTATTGCTGTGGTCCCATTTGAACGTATGGTAGCAGCCGTTGGTATGCTTGCAACGGTCGCTGGTATGCGTATGATGCGACGATTTGCTCGAATATTCGCTTAAATACTATTAAGACGTTTTGATTATAGAAGCTGAAGTAATTTTCGTGCATGGGTGCATCGCATTCCAGAGCCTTTGAGAATTAATTGTGTTGGCTTTCCATAGCACGTGAGAATGTGCGGCATCAATTCATAATTTACAAGTGCTGGAATATTTGAGGCAGAGCTTATATAGCCATCATCAATTATTTCGAGCGTGTTGCCTGGATGTGGAAGGCAGATAAGTGATTGAGTATGGCGATGGAGTACCGTTACTCCCGTGCGTGGCGCGCAATAGATACTCAGTATAGTTGTCAGAAATAAGACACCACTTGTCAGTGGCATAGCTCGAGAGCGAATACATTTTGTTTTCCATAGATAGAACAATGCTCCACACAAGTAGAGTGGAATCAGGTGCCACCATCTGAGGGGAATCCAGCCAGAGGGAATTGGAAGCCTAAGCAGTGCATCCCAGTAGTCAGTTATTATTTGTAATGCGGCACAGAGCAACGTTGTTGGTATATGCAGGAGAGTTGCAAAGAACAGGGTGCTGGAGACGATTAAAAAGAGTGTAAGAAAGATTGGATGTATAATATTGCCCACAATACTAAGGAGCGGAAACGGCATATTCCAGTAGATTAAAAATGGCAGCGAAGCCCCTGTTATAATAAGTTGGAGTATGCATGCATCTGTGACCCATGCAATACCTGTGGTGAGCGTGAATCGATTATTCTGGTTTGTTTCGCGCATAGTGAAGCGACATAAAAAGCCAACGTAGATAGTGTACTACGCCGCCTGGTTGGGGTAATGAGCGTTGAGCGGCATCCAATATCTCATAAAGAAGATGGGCGCGTGGTTCAGTATCAAAATAATCTGAAACAGCTAGTTGCTGCACCACAGTTCGAGCATGATATAGTGTAAGTGGCTCATTTCTGAGAAATGTGTCAAAACTTGCCGCATCATTTTGTTTTTCAGGGTCAATAAAAAACTCTAGAAGCGCATGCTCACTGCTGTGTGTGCCGGGTGCTTGATAGAGAATAATACTGCGTGATTGGATTGTTGGAAGGAGAGCTTGATAGTCAGCTGTTAGAAAAATAAATGAGTATCCTGTTGGAGGCTCTTCAACTACTTTGAGGAGTTTGTTGGCACACACTGTTGAAAGGAGATGGGCGTCGTCAAGTATAAATATGTGCGCAGCTCCTGGTTCAAGAAGATATTGAATGGTATTAAAGAGCGGATCGAGTGTTTCAAGAACATATTCTCCTGTTGGCTGAATCCAGGTTACTGCGGGTGATTGTTGGTTTGCAATTCCACTACAGGTTGTACAGCGGCATGGGTTATCGGGATGGACTGCTCGATAGGCGCATAGCTTTATTTGCAGGAAGTTTACGATGTATTCATGTAGTTGCGCGGGGTCGCCAATACAAATAAGTGAATGGTGGGAAGGTGTGCTTGCGTTAGTCATGGCTGTTTTTTAAAAACTCATAAATTATTTTGTACGCTGTTTGAGCAACATGTTCAGGCGTTGCTTCTGCGTTGAGTGTGTGGATGCGCGCATGCTTGGATGCAATTGCTTCATATCCTGCTGCAACACGCTGCCAAAAATCATACCCTTCTTGCTCCATGGTGCTATGAGCCCCGCGACGAATAGTGCGACGAGCCAATGCTTCCTCAAGTGATATACGCAGATACAGTGTTATGTCAGGATTGATACCATGCATTGCAAAGGTGTTGACGGTTTCAATGAATGAGGTATCAACTCCACGCCCATACCCTTGGTACGCCAGTGCTGAATCTGCCATACGGTCTGATATGACAATATCACCGCGCATGAGTGCAGGAATAACTAATTTTTGAAAATGTTCTGCTCTGTCAGCGGCAAAGAGGAGGAATTCGACGCGGGGATCGCATTCTTTTTCTTCTTCCAATAGAACCGTTTTAAGCATTCTGCCAATGCGTGTACCTCCCGGTTCTTTGGTGACAACTACGGTATGACCATCGCGAGAGAGGAGCATGGTGAGTGCTGAAAGGAGTTGTGTTTTGCCCGCTCCATCAATTCCTTCAAGGGTAATCAGTGTGCCAGGAAATGCATGTGTGCGCATAATATATGTATGTCTCACTATTATATGAAAGAGGTTTATATGTATTCTACTATAACAAAAAACTGCTGGATGGCAATTGAGCGGTGTACTTCTGGCCGGTTATTGACGTCTTCCTACCCACTTGTGTAAATTTAAGGTCGGACTTTAAATTTACACAAACAGCTTTCAAATATTGATTCACAGCTTGTTTTTGGCTGTGCAAGAAATCGCTGAGGCGCTCTGTGCACGCTTGTTTTGTTCCACTGCACATGGTTGCCGAGGTCTTTAAGAAGATTAAATTTTTCCGTAAAAACTTAATTTTTGAACAGATTTTCGTTTATACTATTTCATGTTCATTTGAAAGTTTGTATATGCGATCTATATTTTTAATTATTTTCTTTGGTTTTCTAACGCTTACTCAGAGTGGATTTACTTCTGGCGTTAAAGAAGCTGGGCATCCTGTCTTGTGTGATCGGGCAGATTCTGATGCACTTGTTTTTGAGTTAGCTCAAGATCCTACGTTATCATTAGTGTTTGATTCGTTTGTTGATTTTTTGGTACGGCGTGAACAGGGTGCAAGCAAGAAAGAACGTTTGCGCGCAGCAGTAGGACTGACTGCGCATATTAAGTTAGCTCAAAAATATATAGACCATCCTGTTTTAGAAGCGGTACATATGTGGTTGCAGGCGCATGGATATATACTCTCGCCAACACAGCGAAAGCGCAAGCGCTTAAAGAAATTAGTTATAGCAGGAACCGTTATTGGCGCTGTAATTGCAACGGGGCTGGCGTGGAACGCTATTCGTAAAAATCGCATACAGCGCAACGTTAATGAAGTTGTGATGAGTGAGTCGAGAGATTTGAGCGCAGTTGCTTTGCGCTATAATATTGAGTTTGCTCGGGCCGTTGCTCAGGATTATAACGATTTTGGGTATGGGCAGCATAATGAAATGCCTTGGCAAAGGGGCGATACTGTTCAAAACGTCCACGATGCCTTGATACTACGGAGAATAAGTCTTTGCAGTAAAATGCTGGAGGAGTTGAATAGGCGGCGCACCCGTGGAAAGCTTCGTGGTGAGCATGCGCGTGGGCGGAGATTATTGCATTACAACCGTGATCGTCCTGTGTTTGGTGTTGATTTGCACACAAGCGGGGGTGATATGTTTGGTGACCGTGCTAATCACGTTGAAGAGGCGTACGCTCGCCGTACTGGCTCTGGAATGCCTCTTTTAACTCTCAAGCAATTAGGCGCAATAGCCAGAGCTCAGAGTGGTCGCAGTCAGCGTAATCCGGTAATGGAGGTTGTATTGGCATCTCAATTAGATACGTCTTCGCCAGAAAGATCACCGCTTCCACCCAATGTTGTGTCGATTATTCATGAATATCTTGTGGGTAAGCCGTCGCAGCGAGAGAGAATGCTGAGTAAGTATTTTATTCGGCCACTTCCTGAGTTTGGCCCAGAAGCTGGTGGCGCGGGGCAAGGCGTAGTGCATGACAGAGTTTGGCAAGCTCATCAGGGAGTTCCTCGGGGTCATAATTTGCCAGAGCCGATGCATTACGACGACTCTGATAATGAAGCTTTTTCCTGAGCTCACTCTAAAAATGTAATACATACAAATGCTCTGTTTTTAAAGCAATTGCCAATGAATCTTATTTGTCTTTGCGAGCAAAGCAACGCGATCTACACTTGAGTATCTCGCTGACAGAGATTTGCAAATTATTGCGTAGCGGTGTTGCAATTGTCACACTGCCTTCCACTCAAAGTTTTTTGAGAAGGGAGTGTATGCAGCAACGTCGTGTTTTTCAGTATCTGTTTTTATTTCTCATCAGTATTGGAGGAGAGATTTTCCCTGTTGCGTATCAGTGGGGAAGTTTTGATGGTACCGGCGCATGGAATGGTGCTCAAACAGGTGGATTAATTGCGCAAAATAATGCAGCATTTGACTCAGAAGAATTAGTGACCGCTGCTGATGGGAGTACTTCTGCAGAGCAAATTGGTATTTTTCAGCCGACATCTAGTGATACGCTTACAATAATTGATACCGTAAAAATTCAAGGCGATGTTGAAATTCGTTTTATAGGTACTCTCGCCCCCACAGAACATGAATTATTTACGATTAATATTGGCACTCCTGAGACTGTCGACACGCCGGTTGTTATTGCAGCATATAACGATGAAGATACTATTGTTACTGATTTTTCTCAGTTGATTTTTAATCCAGGCCAAGGCAAAACTATTGTAGTGAATGTCTACAGTGATGTCTCTTTTTTGAGTGCCGATGCATTCGCAGGCAATGATCCTGAGGATCCTGATTCTCCCGGCGCTGCGCTTCCATTTCATGTTACCTTTCGTGGAAAAGGAAGTACGGTTTTTCGTTTGCCATCCGGAAAAGTTTTATATTTTGGGCCTCCGCATCCGGGACATGGTGCTGAAGATGATATTGAAGCGGATGAAGAACTGAGCACAACCGGAGTGCAGGTTCGTGTATACATGGAGCAAGGAACTATTGATGCGTATGGAGATGGTTCTTCAGTTACTCCACGCTCACAACTGGTGTTTGAAAAATGGAGTTACTCAGCAGATGATGTTAATACTGATTTGACCCGTGATACGTGGATTACATTTGGGCAATTTTCATCTCTTGCATATCTTTCAGATAATTATTTGGGAATTGCTGAGTTGTGGGATGATGTTAATAGTAACAGTACGTTAGATCTTGGCGAAACGACGCTTGAGCCTGCGTATGGTTCTGTTGCATTTGACCCATCTAGTGAAGGTTCTGGTCGTATGATCTTGCAAATTATGCGCGGTCAATTGCCGAGCGGAAATGATTTCACTGATGCAGGATTTAATATTTATGGCGCGCTTCTTGTCCCCACAGTGTTTGGTTCAAGTCGCATGAAGGCATCGATTTTTAATTCTGACTTTAGAACTGGTGTGTATTTTAATCAGCGTGCGGGGATTCGTGCAATTTTGCGTATAACAGATGATGTATCTTTTTATGAGCGTGTGAGTAGTGATGTTGCTGATCTAACGGTGGAGACGTGGGTAAGTCGTCCTGTGCGTGATAGAAGAGGGCTTGTTGTTATCAATCATAATAATTCGATTCCGCACTTTGCGAATAATTATGATGAAGCTGAGCGGATTGATGAATCGCTTTGGGCGCAGCATAATGATTATGAGCCGGGATTTATGCTTGGGATTAATGGCATTATTGAGATTCGGCCTCATTTGTTTCTTGATTACATTGCAAATAATAGCAACAAAGAGATTAGCAGTAGTCATGCGAGTTTATTAACTCATACAAGTGATGTGGTGAAGAAGCATAATCCAGCCGCGTTATTTGTTGATGGGTTGCCTGTTTTTGATAAAAGATCTACGCATCAAGTAGATCAGTTTGGCGCCCCGATCAGTGATATTTTGTATGCCGGATATACGCAAAGTTTCGGTGTGCATCCAGTTATTTCTTTACAAGGTGATGCAGGAATTTTTATGCGCAGTGCTGCTGCATATTCTGATCAAGCATTGACGCGCATTGTTTTTACACAGAAAAAAAATGCGGGGACTTATTTTCTTCAAGATCTGCCTTCTGATGAGACGCAAGTAATTACTGTTGCATTAGGAATCGGCATATATGATGGAGTGTATGTTCCTGTTGTTGATGAATTTAATGTGCCTGTTATGCAAACAGTGCAGCCTGATGGAGAATATGCATTTGATTGTGAATCAGCGTGTACTATTGCATCATCTGAGGGACCACTGGGGGAGCCTGCTGCAGGGTATCTGTGTATTCCATCGGTTGAGATTGATTATGCGGGGCGTGAGCTAGGATATTCTAATTTTGAGTTGTGGGCTGCATGGCAAGCATGGCGTGTCGATGCGGCGCCTGACTACGCTGAACAGACGGTAGTGCTTCCAAGCGGGGTGCCCGTAGTTTTTAATGAGGACACTGATATTACTCTCACGCAAGTAGTTATGCCTTCACGACCTCTTGATAAAAATAAATATTACTCAGTGTATGATGCGTCAACAATTTTTTTAAATGCGAATTTAATTTTTGATTCAGTGACGTGGATTCATAGTGATGTAACACGAAATGTAAGCTCACCTGATGTGCTGCCGCAACCATTTATCGCAGCACGCTGTCAGGTTGTTGGTGGTGAGCTTGCGCACCTGCGACACGATTTATATCCACCACTTATTAAATTATATAACAGTACACTTGCATGCCATGAATCGTTGGTGATGAGTGGTGTAGCACTGACCGTGCACGAATATACTGATGCGCCATTAAATCGGTCACATAATACCTCGCGTATTGTGTGCTACAACCGTGGGCGTGAATTTGATATGAATGGGTATGGTCGTATTATTCAATGTGGGAGTCAGTCAAATGTTACCGCAGATGATGAAACGACATCACTACTTTTAAGCTCAGCATATATTGATGTATACCGTGCCGGACGTACAGTTGATGCAACACAAGATGATCCAACTACGATTGCATTGCTCATACAATCAGCACAAGAAAGTGGTGTTGAGGAAGCTGAAAAAGGTTTGCATATGATGTATCTTGCAAATGGATCTCAAATACATTTAGGGTGGCCAACCCTTGAAGGGGATAGTAGTTACGTGCCTGCCACCATGGATTCAACAATACTGACGCAATTAATTGAGATTGATCCTTCAAATAAAAGAAAATTTAGATTCTCTTCTTATGATTCTGGCATCGGGCATTTGCAATTTTATGGTGGACCGTTTTATATCGGTGCTGGCGATGCCGAAGAGGGATTGCCACCTGAGCGCCCGATTACGGGAATTGATGTTGATGGTGTGGTGTATGTAAATTTTGGGGGGAAACTATCTGTTTCGCCCGCGACTGATTTGTTTGTTGATACGATGATTGCTCGGCGTAAAGCAGCTCTCCTGCAAGCAACAGGAACATTAATTAATCCACGTGATCAAGTTCATTATTTAGCTAATGGTGGCATTCAAAATTATGACATTGATTTTGCAACTGATAAAACAACATCAGGAGTGTATGAAAATAATATTGTAGTAAGTGTAACTGATCCGGTACATATTTTTGATGTGCCACAGCTGTATGATGCTGTTGAGAATGATGAGCTTGATCCGGTAAAGTGAGAGAGAGAGCTATGAGTAATAATCTGTTTTTTGTGACTAATTTTATCAAGCAGTTCGCGTGCATTGTGGTCTGTTTAGTGTGTGTTGTTGTGTGTAGCATTTCTTCGACGACAGTTACGGTAGGAAGCGCTGATGGCGGAGGACTTGGACTCATTGATGCTGAAACAAGTGAGCTATTTGTTGACGGTGTGTTGGAATGCGATGAAGCAACCACCATTGTTTTTACACAGACTGTTACCGTGTCTGGTGATATTGAAATTTTGGTGACACATGATTCTACGTTTGTGCTTGGTGACGGAATTGCAGATGCATCAGTAACAATTAAACCTGCTTCAACAGCACTTGCGGCGCAGTTAATTTTTAATGTTGCAGAGGGTACTACTCTTGAGGTGCAAGTTCTTAATTCAGTTTTTTTTAAGGCAGCTACTGATGTGCCTTTGTATGTAACGTTTCGAGGAAAAGGTTCTACTCGTTTTCGTATGCCATCAGGACGGCATATTTGGTTTGGTCCTGCAAATGATGAAACATTTGATGTTGGTGTGTTTGTTCAGATATTGATGGATTTATTTGCAGAGGATGTTGAGCAAGGTGTGCATCAAGTAGTTTTTGAGCCATGGAGTTATTTGGGTGAAGATGAAGAAGATGAGGAGGCGGTTAATATTTCTCCTCATTTGACAACATGGATTACGTTTGGGCCATCATCAGCATTGCGCTTTCTATCATATAATGCCACGGGAGTTGATTCAGAGGTTGCCGGATACGGGACTCTTGCTTTTGATGTATGCCATGCGGGTTCTGGGCGCACAATTCTTGCTCTTGAAGCGGGTGAAGAACCAGGTGATGCGTATGATGCAGGTATAAATATATGGGGGTCGCTTGTTGTTGGAACGGGTGAAGATGCTGCAGTGACCGCGCAAGATTTACGACTTGAAGTATATCCACATAAGCGTGCAGGAATGTGTGCAGTGGTGAGTATTATCGATGAGGTAGCATTTACAGAACTAGTTGCAGATCATGAGGATCCGAGTGAAGAAGATGCTGTTGCATGGGTTGCGCGATCTGTTGGTGATAGGCGGGGTCTGGTGGTAATGAATAAAAATCATACATACCCTTTTCTGTGTGCAAATTTGGAAGGTGCCGCGTCGCTCCAAGAAAGTTTATGGGCTTCCTCGCAAGAGTTGCAGGGATATCAGCCTGGATTTATTCTGGGTGATAATGGTCAGCTGCGTATTCGCCACAATTTATTCCTTGAATATATTGCAGGCGCAACCAATCAAGCAGTTGATCCTGAACAACTCGGAGGAGAGGGTGCTACAGAGTCAATGGTAAAGCGGCATAATCCTGCAGCGTGTATTATTGATCAGGTGGGGACCTATGGGGCTTCTGTAGATGAAGAATGGGATATGGAATATGAAGGAACTTCGGTTGCAACCATTCTTCTTGAAGGAACAGCCGGGTGTTACTTCTATTGTGGAGCGTCAGCGGCCACTCAGTCCATTCTTACAGAGATTGAGATTGATGAAGATACTGAATACGAGCAGATTGATGCGACGATCGGTCTTGGATTATATGATGGTGTTTTTTGTCCTGTTCTTAACCAAGTGGGGATTCAGTCTACAGCAGAGTCCCTTTTGATTGACCGTGAGGGGAATCCATTATTAACAGATGATACTGAGTCGCGGTGTTTGGATGGAGAACAGGTACTTGATATTGAGGGAGAGCTGTCGGTCGTTTCGGTGCTTGGTAGATTTGGCTGTCCTCCTAATGGATATATAACGTTTCCTTCAATTCGTATTGATTATGCTGGGCGCGAGATGGATAAGGTGATTGTATGAATATACAGAGAATACTATCGATTGTTGTATGTGCGTGCGTCGGTATTACATCGCTTTATTCGTATGAAGTAACTGCGTTGAGTGCGACCCAATGGCAAGCAGAGGGGGGATACTTTAATGATGTTGCAGTTCTTTCTATTCCTGCTGAGAGTTTGGCTCCTATTATAACATGGAGAAATACTGATTCGGAAGATCCATTACTTGATGAGGCAATTCAGTATCAGCAGCAGCTGCGTACGGGTAATTGGACCTGGTATGACTATCATAATGAAAATAGCTTTTCGTTTGTTGTTACAAATATTACTGGTGTCTGGGAAGATGCTATTGGGGATGATGTTTGGACGTATAGTATTCCTCACAAGCGATGGACTCAGACAGTTGGTGGAACTGCAGTATGGGCATTTAATTCTACTACAGGCTGCTTTGTGTATAATCCTACTGGAGCAGCTGTTTCATGGCGCTGGCAGCCGGAGCTGGGTGTATGGCGGCATATTATTTCAGATTCTACATGGCGATATGATTTTGTTTTAGCAGAGTGGACAGAAATTTCAAATCCTGATGATGTAGTTCTGGCGATTAAGCCGCCACTGCCATTAGTGCAGCAGATGTATAGCATGATGGTTGCGAATGCATTTTTTGCTGCGGGAGTTGTAGCTGAAAGTGGTAAGGCTGATTGGACAGTTGAAACTTCGTCTTCTGGTCTTATGACTATTTTGAATAGCTCTGATGATTTTAGTGTGGCGTATAACAGTTCATTTTTTAATAGTTCCGTTGAGGGGCGATTGCTTGGTCCTGTTGCGTATACACAAGGCAAAGTTACGTGTAGTTATTCTCATGCGAGCGGTGACTTTAGTTGGCTTCGTACACTGCACCCGCTGTGGCTGGAGCAATGGACGTTTGTCGGCGGTACTAATGTGTGGACTGATTCCCAAATTGGTGACGTGTGGGAGTATGATGCTGATCATAAACGATGGAGTCAGGAAGCGGGTGATACTTGGCAGTATGATGCTGCTGTTGATCGTTGGTATAAAAATGATGATGAAGCGGTTTGGCGGTATGTTCCTGCATCAGGATATTGGGAGCATACGGCAGACGCAGTGACTTGGCGGTATAAGTTTTTATTATTATCTAGTTCGTGGCTCCAGATCACCACACATGAGGGAGAGCCTGAGGCAGGGTTGCCACCCATTGTTGTTGTACATAAGACTCTTATTGATTCACTTCATGAGACGGTTCGTTTAGCAGAAGGGTTTGAGGTTGGAGTGCCTGCGGGGTGGGGTGTGTTTACTTTGGACAATGAAGTGTGGAGTACTCAGAATAGTAATGAAACACAAACTGTTTCGTATATGCCGCATCTTGATACGTTGATGTGGCAAGGAGCTTCGAGCGATGAAACATTTCAATATTCTTTGGTGAGTGGTTCATGGCAATGGAACAATGCTATTGATACGGATGATGTGTATACCTCTGAATATAATGGATTGACCGGCGAGTGGTTTGAAAATGGGGTTGATCTGGCAACATGGATTTTTAATGATGCGTTGTGTACGTGGTCTGATCAAACTACTGATGTGGTATGGACATTGACTCCGGGTGGTGTAGCGTGGGTGCATTCTGATACTCTTGTTGGCTGGACCTATTCACCAGCTGATGCAACATGGACCGAAGATGAGCATGATTCTGTATGGAAATATTGTACGACTGGTCGATTTTGGAAAAAAATCAGTGGTGACGGCAGTGGTGTAACTGATGATATTGATTTGCCTCCGTTACCACTCGTTGAATCGCTCTCTATTAAATCTGCAGCGTATGCAGTATTAGTACAGGGCTCTGAAGTGGTTGCAGCGCGTCGAAAAGAAATCATTCTCTCTCAGGTTGAAGGTGAAACTGATATTGTTGAGTGGGCGGAATTAGGGCATCATATAACAGTGTACATGCGTGGCGAAGATGAACCATCAATTGAGTATACGCGTGATGATGAATATCTTGCATGGACCCTGAATCCTGATACGGGAGTATGGACAGCAACACAAGTACTTGGTGAGGATATCTTGTCTTGGTCATTTGATCCTGAAACCGCCAAGTGGACGGGAGGCTCTGATGAAGCTGATTCATGGACATTGCTGCCGGATATGTATAATGCAGGTTCATGGATTAATGATGCAGACATTTCTGAGAAGTGGCAGTATGAGCATGAAACAAATCGTTGGTATGATGCTCAGCATCAGATATGGTGGTCGTATGATCCGCAGCTGCAGGTGTGGGTAGATGTTGATAATTCTGCAGTATGGTCCTATGACTGGCGTGCAGGAATGTGGAGTCAGCTGTACGGCTCTTTTACTGAAGGTACTGTTAAGCCACCTCTTGTTGTTGTACAGGTGGCGTTTATATCAGGGGTTCTTGATGCTATAGCGTATGCAGGTCATTTGTCAGTAGGCGATATAACCGGTATTGAATTTGAGAGGCAAGAAGATGGTACGTGGCTTGGGAGCACAGAGAGTAATACGTTTTTATTTACTTTTGATTCTCAGTCCGTTCAAAGTCCGTTGACGGCAGCTCTTGATACTGAGAATCATGCAGAATGGCTCAGTAATCGTGTTAAAATTTCTATTAAGCCTCGCGGTGATTGGCGCTGGGAAATGAGTGCAAATCCATTTGCACCTGAAATATATGAGTATGATTCTTATTCGCACCAATGGTCAAACCAACTTGCTACGCATGGTGACGTCTGGGAGTATGACTTTGTCGCCTCTACGTGGACCAATCAAGATGATTTAACTCGTTGGATTTATGATCGTGATTCTGGGCGTTGGACTGATGAGACGCATGACGTTGAGTGGAGTTATGATCTTGAGACTGGTATTTGGAAGTGTTGGGAGAATGTATCGTTATGGCAGTATGATGGCACCGGCAATCGCTGGATTGAAATAAGCGATGAAGGTGTTATACCTCATTTTCCTCCGCGGGTTGTCGCCCAAAGTGCTTTAGTTTATTCATTGCTGCGTGTCGTGATTGATGCTGGTGCTTTGCAAAATAGTGCTGTATTTGAGTGGGCTCAAACGCAGCAATCTTGGTATGGTATAGCTGATGATTCTACAGGTATTGCGCGCTATGATGCTCGAAAAGCATATTCAATAACATGGACCGATTCTTCTGGACGCAATCAAGTATTGTATAACGCAGATTCAGGGGCGTGGAAATGGCGTGGTGATAACTATATTTATAGTTTTAATCCAACATTACATGAGTGGAAAGTGGCGTTGCGTGATTTTGGAGTCAGTTGGTTTTATGCTACTGATGATGATAGTACTACCTGGACGAGTGGTGATGATGAAACTGAAGTATGGGAGCAAGGTGATTCGGTGCTCGTATGGCATGATATTCTGGGGGATGTTGAATGGACCTACGATGAAATTAATGGTACATGGTCTACTCCAACTACCGTATGGGGGTATCATTTTGCCACACAGTGCTGGTATGAAATTTCTACCGAAGGAAATTTACCGGAGCGCTTTCCTCCACTCCCTCTTGTGCAGCAGTTATTTCTGGTATACATAGCAGCAAGTTTGAATTCATTTTTTGATCAGCCGTTGTATGCAGGAGCTCGCGTAACCACTGAAGCGTTTGAGCACCCATTATATGGCAGTCGGCCACTTGAAAAAAATGCGTATTACCAGCGTTATAACACACCAGCTTTATTGGTTAATGCTCCAGTAACACTTGATAACGTGTGGTTAATTCATTCAGATGTGTCTCGTAATTTAGGGAAAGTGCAGTTGCCACAGATAACGACACGTGCGCTCCCCTTTATTGTAGGTGGTGAACGTGCATTTTTAAACGATCAAAGTAGTGGCCCGACTATTACCTTGCTGGACTCAACGATTGCATGTCATGAATCATTGGTTGCTTCTGGAGTGAGATTTGTGGTACCAGAACGGCCTGCGTCATATATACAAACATTTGGTGGGGTTGAAAATAATAATTCTTCTCTTATGATTTATCGCCGGGGACGCGCGTATGACGGTCCATTACGTCGTGGTCTTGTATTTCAGCTGGGATCAACAGCAAATAGAATGCTTGATGGCACGGTGGTAGATAGTTTGCAAAATGCGTACATCGATATTTATCGCAGCAGTGACACCGCACAGACTGATAGTGACTTGAAAAGTGAAATAACTCTGTCTCTCGCTAACGCGCCTGAGATTGATGTTGCAGATACTGATCGATCCATTTCAACGTTGTTTATAGCGCATGATTCAAATATTCGTATTGGATGGCCGTCACCGGTTGCTTCTGAGCTTTATGTGCCGTCGACTATTCCGCTTACAGGGATTATGTCTGGTGATGCAGGCTCGTTTGATCCTGGATTTTTTGGCGGAGGAATGTTGTTTGTGCAATCGCCAAATTGGTGTCTGAGCGGGTGTACATCAGATGGTATGCCACCACAACTGGTTACAACGACCAATGAAGGTGCAGTGGTGTATGTTGAATATGGAGGAGCTTTGGCGGTAGCAGATGGTGCTGATGTGATTATTGATACAACAGTTGCTGCTCGTTCAGGGTATGATGATCGTGCGGGAGAAATAGTAATTCCTCGTGATCAGTTGTTGATTACTGAATACGGCAAAATTCAAAAATATGGTGCTGATTTTGTGCATGGCGGTCAGACGACTGGTCCCTATGCGGGGCATGTGCGCGTTTCTGGAGAGCATTCATCACTGGTGCTTGGTAAACCATTTTATGCATCTACAGTGACTCCTACTAAACGAGTTAAGCGGCGCAAGCGATAATGCATTAATAAGTGATTGCAGGTCAATGGTGTCAATCAGAGTATGTGAGTTTGACGATTGGATTTTAGTCATAGAAGATTTTCCATATAAAGATGGTGAGTCTGTGTAATTATTCTCTATTTAGTTTGAGTGGCATTTGTTTTTGAGTACTCATACTTGGGTTCTTGTGCTGGTGCCTGCATGCATAGTGTTCATTTCTCCTAGTGTGCGGGACTCTGTTGAGTGTGGCAACAGTTGTACTGGTCTTGTCAGGGCGGCAAGAGTGAGTAAAAAATGATGATTCATTGACACTCTTGTTACTCCGCTGATTATCATGCCTGCTGATATATCGTTTTTAGAGGGTAACCCACATGAAAAAATCAGTATGCAGCATTGTTAAAGCTCTTTTTATTTTTTTATCTTGTATCGTTTTTGTTCCCGTACATGCAGAAGATTTGACGTTTAATGGAACTACCAGCGTTGAACTTGCTGATGGAGATACATTACTTTTTGCCAGTGGCACGATTTCGTTGACAGGTGATCGTGTTATTTCGCTTCCAGGCAGCGGTGTGTCTGCGGTGGTTACGATTGGTGCAAGTGCTGGGTCGGGAACAGTGACTGTTGCTCCGCAGGCAGACACTGATTGTATTTTGCTTTTTGATGTTCTTGCTGCTGGCAGTGTACTTGAAGTGCAATTGTTGAATAATTTGATTTTTCAAGGAAATGCTGCAAAACCTCTGTACATAGGAGTTCGCGGTAAAGGAGAAGTACGATTTCGTATTCCATGTGGAAAAAATATTACGTTCCGCTCTACGGCGCATAATACCGCAGGCGCGCATGTACGAATTTTGATGGATCAAAATCGTGCTGAGATGGAGCAATATTCACAGCTTTCATTTGTGCCATGGAGTATTGAGGCTGATGAGGTAAATACTAATACTACACTTCATTCAGTTATTGAAATCGGTCAAAATAGTTCATTCACGTTTGTGTCGCAGCATAAATCAGGATTGGTAGACCCAACCGGTGCGATTGATTATGGATACGGCAGCGTATCATTTGAGCCATTTTCAGGTACTGGTCGTATGATATTGAAAATCGCCGCCGGCAATGCAGCAGCAGATTTTAAAGATGGTGCGTTTAATGTGTATGGGAGCTATGTTGCTGGAAGTGGCATTAATGAAACTGATGTCCGCACAGCCGATTTACGTGAAAATGTAATTTATAAATACCGTGCTGGCATTGCAGCAACGATGCGTATTAACAACAGCATAGAGCTTGCAGAATATGACGAAGACGAAACAGAAGATTTCCTGAATGATTTTTTGAATAAACGGGGGCTTGTTGTACTTAATTACAATAATTCGTATCCACGTTTGGCAAATAATTATGATCAGACAATTGCAGAAACGGCTGAAGAAGATCTTGAGTCGGTTGTTGGTTTAACATCGTCTAAGTATTTTGAAGCAAATACTGTGCAAACCGGTTTTGTATTGGGTAATAACGGTATTATCGAAATTGCTACTCATCGATTCTTGGATTATTTTGCAGGACGCGTGAATGCTGATATTTCAGAGTTTCCGATTGATGGAGTACATGTTGTCGAAGATGCAACTCTTGAAGAGGGGACACATGCTGAATCAAAAGTAAAAAAACATAATCCATCGGCGTTGATTGTTGATGGATATGCTTTCCGTAAAACAGGTACAACTGCTGCAGCAGATCCGTTGTTTGAATACGATAGTCCTACAACAGAAATTGCTCAAATTTTATTGCGTGGAAATGCTGGGGTGTATGCGCGCGTTGCAGCTGATAGTGAATCGGGTGTGATGGAGAATGTGACCATTGCGGCTAATGGCACACAATCAGGAGGTACTTCTGGTGCGTATGTGAGCGGCACGTTAGGGCGCGCAGCATACGATGGTTCAAGTGTGCTTTTGTATACTGATGAAGGAGCAGTTGATCCAAAGATTTCTCTCGAAGGCGAAATAGCAATTGATGTTGAAGGGCCACTCCGCGTTCAATCAACTGCAACATTTGATGATGCAGTTATTCCACTTGGTTACATTACAATACCTTCTGTGTTAATTAATCATCGTGGCGTAGAGCTTGCGTATGAAGATGGTGTGCTATCTGAAGTAGAAGTTGATACTGTTGTAGGAGCTCGACCGCTTCCGCTTGATGAATCTATAGAATATTATCGTTATAATAATTCTCAAATTTTAGTGAATGATTATATTATTTTGGATCATGTTGGATTGATTCATACCGATGTCGGTCGTGATGTTAGTTACATTGGTACTGGTGAGGCGTATCCGGCAATCGTTGGGGGTGAGTTGCCATCACTTAAAATCGCAAAGAAATTAGCAGAAAATCCAAATGCGTGGATTCTTGATTACACCGGCTCTCCTATTTATTTAGAGAATAGCCGCATTATGTGCTTTGAAAGTTTAGTAAGTGCAGGTGTGCGTTGGGTTGTGCGGGATTGTCCAATTGACCAAAATCGTGATGGTGAAATATCTTCTGATGATAATGAAAATTTAGGTACTGGTGATAATACTTCAGTCATTGTTTTTAGTAATCGCGGTTATGCATATGATTTAGAATTAAGTGGTATGGGGAGATACTTTCAGTTAGGTTCTCGTCGCAATACTATGGCTGATGGTACAACACAAGATCCGTTAGTTAATGCTAATAATGTGTATCCACAAAGTTCGCTCCGAGATGCGTTTATCGATGTATATCGTCAGCGTCCAATTCCAACTCTTTTGCGAGAAGAAGGAACAGAGACAAATTCGATTGTGCTTCAAGTATCAACAATGTTTCAACCGGGTGTACCTGAAACAGAAAAATCAATGCATGTCATCCATATTGCAGATCGTTCTCAGATCAATTTGGGATGGAACGCTGGTCAGCATCAACGTACTGAAACTATTGAAGGTGAACCGGTCACTGACACTTATCTTGAAGTTGATAGTCGGTATGCACCATGGGAGTTCACTAATGAAGTACTTGCGGCGGTCCAAGCGCTC
>JBIKTS010000094.1:0-3474 GCA_044347985.1 Candidatus Babeliales bacterium | reverse complement strand
AGCCAATCGTCTGAGTAAAGTACTTTTTATAAACGGGTAGTCCATAAAGCGCGGCAGTTATTAAAGCTGTCGCGCTTTATCTTTGGCGCCTGAAAACTGTTTTGAGTAAGGAGCACGCTGAGTGATTCAGCTTGTGTGTATCCATATTCTAATACGAGCTCGGGCAAATTTGTTTCTCTGAGCGCTCCGGAGAGAAACTTCGGGGCATGTGTAATAATGGTGTGATAGAACTCAAGCCCAGAGTTGCCCCCAATAAGCGCGTGTGGCGCTTCCCATTGTTTGACATCAGCATCTAAGGTGTGCCATTCAGCTGTCGCAAGATATGGTGGATTACTGATGATACAGTCAAATGTTTGTGTAGAGAGACCGGCAAAAAGATCTGATTGCATGAATGAGACGTTTTGTAGGCTGAATCGAGTGCGGTTTTTTTCAGCAAGCGCCAGCGCTGCAGGGTCGTTATCGCAGCCAAGTACCTGTGCCTGTGGTACATGATATGCAATCGCGAGAGCAATGCATCCGCTTCCGCTACACATATCTAAAATTTTGAGAGGCTTATTGTATGTTTTGAATGCCTGGATAAGCTCCCACACCCATTCTTCTGTTTCATGACGGGGAATCAGAACTGGTGGTTCTATTGCAAGTGTGAGATCACAGAAAGGCACCGTGCCCAACAGATATGCGAGTGGTGTGTGCTTTGTGGTGCGTGCTGTAATAAGATTTTCATACGTGCGTAATTGATCAGCAGTCAGGGACTCGTTACGGCGCGCAAGAAGCTGCGCACCTGAGATGTGCAGGACATGATTTAAAAGCCACATCGCTTCTTGGTGAGCGCTTGTTTGATTGTTAAGATACTTGGTTAAAATGCGCGTTGCATGCAAGAGTGCCTGATTAATTGTACTCATTCACGGCTCAATAGCTGGGTTATAAACGTTTCCGTATTAAAAGGAGCAAGTGCATCAACTTTTTCTCCAAATGTAATGTAGGCGATTGGAAGGTTGAGCTTGCATGATATGTTGACGAGGAAGCCTGCTTTGCCCGTTCCATCGCATTTCGTGAGTACAAGTCCAGTTAGCTCGGTTGCTTGGTGAAATTGCTCAGCTTGTTGAATGCAGTTTTGGCCGAGCATACTGTCAAGCACGAGCCAGGTTTCAACCGATTGATGAGGAAGCCGTTTACTGATAACACGCCGGATTTTTGCGAGTTCATGCATGAGATTTGTTTTTGTTTGTAGGCGACCAGCGGTATCAATAATTATGTGATCATAGTGCTCTGCTTCAAAAATACCACATGCTTCAAATATAACGGAAGCAGGATCTTGGCTCTGTGCCCCCTGGTATACTGTAATAGAAGTGTTGTTTGCCCAGGCAGCAAGTTGCTCGGGTGCAGCTGCTCGAAATGTGTCTCCGGCAACAATTAATACTTTTTTATTTTGTGATGCATATTGGTGGGCTAGTTTACCAATAAATGTAGTTTTACCGCTGCCGTTAACACCTACAATAAGCACCAGTGGAGGGGTGACTCGTGTTGCCGCTGGGGGCATAACCGAGTGGAGATAGTCGGAAAGTATTATTTTAATATCTTCTCCTGAGAGGGGGCGCATGTGGATTGCAGCTTGGAGGTGGGAAATTATCTTTCCTGTGATTTCTGGACCTGTGTCTGCAGCGAGCAGAATTCGTTTGAGTTCTTGCAGTGTGTCTGAGGTGACGGTGGTCGTAGCAAACAGCTGTGAGAGCTTACTAGTAACCGTTTCATACGCTTTGCTCAGCGCTTTTTTAATAAAATTAAACATAAAAGTAAGAGCCTTTAATCACGGGTAATGAGTTTGATTGAGCGCGTGTTGTCATCATGCACTTCGATTTGGTAGTAGCTTTTTTCTGCGTATTCATCAACAAGCTCTTTGTCATGACAGATAATGAGAATAGTCAGTTCTGTATGCGCAGCAAGAAGATCGCGTAAAAATTCCATGACCATGCGGGAATTTTTGTCATCAAGTGCAGCAGTTGGCTCATCAAGAAGGAGCAAGGATGCTGGTTTCTGAAGTGCCATGAGAATGGCAAGAATTTGTCGCTGCCCTCCAGAAAGCATACCGACTGGTACGGTGTAATTAATGCCAAATCGCTCTATGAGGCTTGGTATTGTTACGGTTTCTTTAAAGGTTTTAAGGCCTGGGTATTGCGGTAACGAGGCAAGTTGGAGATTTTGTTTAAACGTAAACTGATCTGCAAACATGAGATCAAATTTTTGTGGGGCGAGTCTGATATGTTTTTTGAGATAATTCCGATCATCTTCATATGTCAAATTAAGCGTTTTGTTATGCCAGGTAATGGTGCCAGAAAGTTCTTCGAGCGCTTCACGTTTACCCATAAGAAGGCGAAATAATGTTGATTTGCCTGAACCATTTTTGCCTCGAATAAAGTTAATTTTGTTGTGTGTAAACGTGCAGCTTGCGTCAGTATAAAACCATTGTGGCTGTGTATCATCAAAACGAAACTTGAGGTTTTTTACGGTGAAATCTTTTTTCATGCTAAACACCTAAATGATTTGTTTTAGAGCGTGATTGGTGATGGTTGATAATAAGAATAGTAGCAACAATCAAGGCGTTTATCATGGTGAAGTATTTGAGATTGAAGTTGATTTTTAATAAGAAGTGCGTGATACAAAAACAGCTAAAACTTCCTACTATCGGCACCCATACAGAAGAATGTTTTTTAGATGCAACGAGTGTTTTACCTAAAATAATTGAGGTAATGCAAAAGAGGGCTTTAAGTGATCCCATATTGATATCAACAAAACCACTTGATTGCGCATCAAAAAAACCTGCAAGTCCTGCAAGGCCGTTGCTAATCATTACTCCAGTGATAAAGATAAAGCGAGATGAAATACCATAATTATCAAAAAAGCGAGGGTTGTTACCATACACAGCCAGTGAAATACCCAGCTCAGTGCGTAAAAATAAATATCCGATGATAGCAATAATTATTGCGGCAACAAAGAGTGTTGGGAGCTCAGGATAGCGTCGAATAAAATTAAAAAGTCCTATGAGGTTGCGACGCGAGGTGATAGAAACGTTTGATGTGCCCAGTAAAAATTGATTAACCCCATGAAAAATCCCCGTGGTGAGAATGCTTGATAATAAATGAGGGAATTTTGCTTTATAGGTAAGTAGGCTTGAAGTAAGACCAACTATAATGCCGCCGATCAAGCAACTTGCAAACGAGAGAATAATTGAAATCCAGAGTGGCATTGCATTCGTGAAAATGAGCATGCGTACTCCTGCGATTGCTCCACACACATAGGCTGCTTCGATACTGAGATCAGGAATTTTCATGAGAGATATAGTGCAGTAAGAACCAAGAACCAGAGGGAAATAGAGACAAACAGACTCAAGGATCACAAGTCCTGTGTTGCTAAGTATTTTTATAAATTCTGACACGGAGAGTCCTTTTTATGAAAGTAACAGTACGGATATTGATG
>JBIKTS010000060.1:0-5717 GCA_044347985.1 Candidatus Babeliales bacterium | reverse complement strand
CATGAGATATCCCCCCGGTATGTATATGTAGTAATTTCAGTTTATCTGGTTTTGGTTTGGTTTTATAAGGTTTTAGATTTTTAGGGGGGGGGAGATAAGTAGTAATAATGCTTTTGTATTATTAACATACGTAATATTTATAATATATCAATTTTGTATGACTTTTTTAATAAAAACTTTATTTTTTTAAATGATTTATTTGGTTTAAAATGATACAAGCTTCTGATTTTATAGTAGTGAACCATTGCTTTTATAGTTCTATTGCGATACCATTTTGCTCGTGACAGTCCTCGTATATTTCCGTTGCTTTTTATAAAACCTGCTGTGAACAAGCTGTGTATAGAAAGTGATGAGTATGAAAATTATGCCAATCTTTTTGCTTATAAGCATTATGGGATTGAGTGAGTCTGTGGTTGCTGTTGAAACTGCGGTGCCACTTTTTAAAAATTTGTCAGATGATTCTGATAATTTTATTCGTGTTGTAGTGGGCGCTCACGCTATTAGTGCTTTTATTGAGTCGGTTCAAGATGATACCATTTCTGCCGCGTTGACTGCGCAATGGGAGCGCTGCTTACATTATTCTTTTGATGATGATGTTTGCTGCGAAAATATCACCTCTGATTTTTCTCTTTTTTTAGATTTGGTTCGTGCGCATGCTTGGCCCTATGAACTTGGTGTTCGATCACCTATTGAAATAACGCAGCAGTGGATTGCGGATGTATGGCAATTGGCTGTACAAAAGAATAATGAGCGGAATGCTTTGGGAACTGTGCGCAAAAAATCAGGTAAAGTAAAATCATTTTGGAAACCATTTAGTGCGGGGCTGCTTTTTGCAGGGGCAGCCGCGCTTGGATATGTATGGTGGAAGCAGTACGTTCAGTCTGAAACATGCGATGCGAGAGTTTTTCAGTTCGGTCCTTCTCGATCAGCTTTGGCATCAACCCCATCTCTCCGTGTTGATCAAGATGCGCTTGATGCTGCCCAATTGCGTGCTATTACGAGGAGAGATGCAGCAGTTATTGCGCCGATGCGGCAACTGAGGGAAGCTGGTCGGCAATGGATTCCTCGTTTGGCTCCAGAAATTTGTACGTATTTGCAGGAACATAAAGGATTGGTGGTTCATCAAGTTACTCAAACTCAGATGCTGGTGAATACTCTTGAAGCGCCATTGCGCCGACATGTTGCTGCCGCACATCAGGCTGCGATGCTTGGTCGCCCAATAGAAAGTATCTTGCGCATATGGCGTGATCAGGCATTCAGTGGCGTAGTACAGAGTATGAGCGGTGTTGAGCTTGATGCTGAGAACATGCGACATGTGGTGAGAGAGGCGGTTGAGCAGGGGCAGCACTTTGCTACATTAGTTGCTTTGCAGTGTGGCAGTATTGGAGGCTCTGGTCTTGTGAGCGCGTATAAGCGAATGATACGTAATCAAAATCAACAGATAGTGGCAGCAGATAGTTCGATAGAGAATTTTTCTCCTTTACTGCAGCGTCATCCTGAGTACTATTCAGCAGTTACTTGTTTTTTAGTCAGGCGATGTCAGGTAGAAATAGAAGCATGTGCAAATAATTTTGGGAGCGGCCTGCTTACTCTAGAAGAAACTGCTTTGGGGCTTTCGTATCGTGAGGTGGGTGCAGCAGATCTGCAGCGATTTACTGCGGCTGGAGGAGTGGCATGTCATCTTGATGACTGGGTATATGCACTTCATGATGCTCCTGACATACAGCATCGTGCTATTGAATTGATGTATCAAGAAGTTATCCGGTGCATTCAAACACGGTTTAGTGGTACTGAACAAGAGGCGCGTATGCGCTTGATTGGTTCACTATGGCAAGGGAAGAGAACGCGACGTATTTTACGTGTTGTGTATAACAGAAGCATTGAGCGTGGTGATATTACCGGCACACGTTTGCCGGGAGGCACAGGCCTTGCTCAGTTTTTGGGGCAAATGAGTCCTAGGGGTGGGGAAGGCCTGCTCAATGTTGAATCGGAAAGTGATAATGATGATGAACAAAGGGTGAGTATGTAAATTTAATAGTACTGAATGAGTAATGAGTAACGACAGCATTAATGTTTTTAAAAATATGGCTAACGATCTTACGTTGCGACTAAATGAAGTAGCGACGGGAGCGACAGACTGTCACGAGTTGTTAATGATCCACGAGTGATTATTTAGGCGTGTACAGATCGTTAGCCATTTCTTATGGAGAGAAGTGAGTATGATGCGTACAAGAATTATGTTGCTGAGTGTATTGATCGTTGGTTCATCAAATACACTTGCAAGTATGACTGCACCGGTGGTTGCAGGCGCTACGCCTGTAACGCTTGCGGGGATCGCCTGTGGCGATTCTGGGACCCGTTTATATTGTCCAATATCTGTATTTGATTCGTGCGTGAGGCATGAGCAACGTGAGCTTGGTGTACAGCCACTTAACCGTGTTAAATCAATGACGAGACAATTTGTTTGTTTGACCCGCTCTGAAGAAGACATTGCTACGCATATTTGCTTAGCATCTACGGTGCGATTGATAAGGGTATATGCGCCTGATCGCTCAGTATTTTTAGTTCCAGAATCGTTTTTTCGGTTTTTGGGAAAAGTAAATCTTAATCAAGCTTTACGGCTTCGGGTGGATCGTGCCAGCTTGCGTTCATTTGTGCATATGATGATAATTTTAGAGCCAGTTATTACTACTGCGCCTGATTCTGTTGAAACGATAGTGCGTAATTATTTGCATACGCCGATTAATGGCCGTCCACAGGATTTGCGTAGAATTCAGCGCGTTTTATGGGCGCTTGAGCCACTTGCGCCATGGGTTGAGCGAGCGGTGACTCTTATGCGACCTGAAGATAGCGATGATGAGACATTGTCGGTTGATAGTGATTCATCGTCTGTTGGAGATGATTCAAGTTCTGCATTTAGTGAAGGGCCGGGATCTGTTATGGTTAATGGCGCAGTTATTAGAAAAGAATCGTTGCTTGGTAAAGTGCGGCGGCTCGGGAGAGAGCAATTTCGGCAGCAGTTTAGTATTATTGGTGGTGAAATTGATTTTACGTTTCAGCAGCTCACGACGGTAGAAAATTTTTCTGATGTTATGCGGCAAATTTATACTCATCAAGAATTACTTTCTGTCCGATTGTTAAATTTATCACACAATACTATTAGCACAATTCCTGCTGATGCGTTTGAATGCCTGCCGCAGTTGCAGCATCTTTTATTGAATGATAACCCGATAAGAACGGTTGATGTTCACGCACTGCGTGGGATTCCTCATTTGATTCAGCTTTCTTTGGTGAATGCTACTGATATTATTATTCCACAGACGGTACTTGAGCATGTACCACAATTGCAGGTTTTGTGTTTGAATAATTGTCAGCTGACTTCTATCCCCTTGTTACATTTTGTTTTACACCTTCGTGTGCTTGATGTCAGTGATAATTTGTTACTGTTGATGCCTGATGCTTCAATGCTCGGTAATTTGCAGACATACAATGTCATGGGTAATGTTATTAATACTCTTGATCTCACTCGATTACCGCGCACCGCAGAAGGGAAAATAAACCTGTTGATTTTGCAATTGAGCGATAACAATATTGCTGAGATTCCGAGTTTTTTTTATGACGCGGTACCCACTGATCATGAGATGAATATATCGTTGCACAATAATCCGGTATGGGAAGGTCTGCATGCTCCTGTTGTGGCTGAAGAATTGGCTACCCAAGGATTTCTGCAATTAAGTTCTGCTGCCCGAGAGCATGGTGTGCTTATTGCAGGTGAAATTTCTCGCGAGCTATTTACTGATATGTGTAGAAAGGTTGGACAGTTTCTCAATAGTCGGCATCAAGTACCGTTAGTGCTGAGCGACGAGGTACATCGGGCTCGTCCTGTAGAGGCTATTTATTCATTTCTGCCTGATTGTGGTATGTGGATTTATCGCAATAAATGGTTGGTGAGTGCTGGTTTGATTCTTATCTCAGGAGGAGTGGGGGCAGGCATAGGGGTTGCAGCAAGAATGCTGGGCTCAGTAGTGTTAAGACGAGCTGCTATAGGAGCTATAACAGGAGCCGTTGCGGGGGGAGTTCTTGCATATTTGGGTATTGAGTATGTTATTCGTGATGGGCAAATTTATGTGAATTTTGGGGCAGAGTCTGTGCTCATGACAAGTGGGATGCGTGATAAGTACATAGGTATGGCCCGGATTGTTGCGTTACTTTCATTGCTCAAGCAGTATATTATTGCTACTAATTCATGTTTGGATTGGTTGCTCCATTACGATGAATATGCAGCAAATCCGCAGCGCGTGCATTATATTATGACTCGTTTGGAGCAGAGCATGCATCTTGCAACGCAACGATTATTTGCTCGCATTGACGATCCCACAACATTAGCAATGCTTCATACGCTTTTAGCTGCAAATCCATTAGTGGAATTACGAAAGCATGTTGCGCATGATATTTTACCACCGGGGAGTTTAGAACATATGGATTTTACTGCGGGAGCTGATATTGCCTGGTTTGGTGCACATCGTCTTGATGCATTACGGAATGTGATTGTTCGTATGGCTGGTGTTGCACGCACAGCACGAACGCTTATTATGCGCCGCTATTGGGGAGATGTTGATCATGCAAATCTTTGCCGCATTATTGCAGAAGCTGAACCGATTGGAGAATCATTGAATGAGATTATTGTTGATGTTCTGGGGCCATTGATTCACTATTTAGGTGCGCATCATCCGCATGATTCATTAATTCAAGAGCTGGGCCATATTCGTGATGTGGCAACCGCATCGAGTGAAATTTTACATACTTTTGCTAATCATAGAGGATTTTTGATGTCTCTTTTATAGCATAAAACAAATGTGTCGCTGTTTGCCGGCAGTACGCATATTTTCTTAAATATTCTAATCGGCAAAACAAACGCAAGGCAAGTTCGAGTGTTTGTTTTGCCGATTTCTCTTATTTTATTAGATTAAAACGCGCTCTTCATTTACTAACTGAATTGATAATTGTTACACTTACTAAAGAGTCAAAGCCTCTGTAAGATGTTTGCTTGATAAGTAAACGTAAGGGAATGATATGAATTTTCAAAGTGCGCTACGTGCGGTAATACTCTTTTTTGTGACATCTACCCCTGTTCTTGTGCTGCATACGGCCGTGGGGAGTGATACAACTGCGGCATGCTGTGTTTTGGATTTGCCAGAGGGTGTTCTTTGTGATCCGGTGGTTGATGAATCAACGCGAACGATTACCTGCACATTCCGCGGCTTAAGCGTTGTACAGCTGCGTGAATTATGTATGCAAGATGTCTCTGCTGTCAGCAATGCCGTAAGGGTTGAGCCTGCTGCTCAAGGTGCAGCCTTAGTGTTTGATGTTGCTCGGTTCGTTCGACCTATTGTGACGGTTATACCATGCGTATTGACGCGGCAAGTGGTGATTCGTGTTGATGATGATATGGGTCCTGCATACATGCACTCTCCCTCTCTTGGTACTATTGTACATAGTGTTTAATGCAGGATTTTTTATACAAATCTATGCTTTTTTTTTATAAGTAATGTTGTTATAGTTGGCCTTCTTATTTAACTTTCACAAATGTATATTCACATATATAGAATATGTGTCGAGTTTGCGTGGGGGCTTTTTGTGAACATCTTTCTTGTAATCATAGCATGGTGTGGGGCCATGCAGTGTTTATATATATCTCCAATGCGGTGTGACGATTC
>JBIKTS010000076.1:0-4485 GCA_044347985.1 Candidatus Babeliales bacterium | reverse complement strand
AATATGTCGCAACAAAGCTTGTGCTTGCTCAATATTAAACTCCAAAAGATCATCTTCTGGTACTGAAAAAATTAAATCCCCTGGTCGCTTAACATTCTGCGCACGAAAAACCTGCAACATCGAGTATAAACTATTTAAATGATCGGCTGATAAACCATACACTTCGATAGATCCCTGAATAGCCGGAGACAAAATATAGCTTAAATCAACCGGGGCGCCTCCTGCGCATGGCACTAACTGAAAAAGCTCCGCTAAATCAGTATTATAATTTAAAGCGTACTTTGGACGATCAGCACATTGCACAAGTACAGTTACCGCACTCAACAGTATTGTTATTTTTATTATTTTAAACATAGTATATTCCTTTTTTATTTTTAAGCATTCTTAGTAGCTACTACTGCGAGCACGCATTGATACGTGTACTTTCAAGCACTTTTAATGCAACGCTATGCATACTGCAGGAAGGCTCTTAACAACACTCTCCTTCGGTAAAGATAGTGCTACTTATTTACCCTGCAGAATAATAAACTAACCATTCTTATTCTTATCACTTAACAGATTACTAAGTCCCTGCTTATCTTCTACAGGTTGCTCATCGTTTAACTTATTAACAATATTTTTAGATTTGTTAATATCCTTATTTTGATTATTGCCATTTTTACTTGCGAGGCCAAGACCTGTTAATGTAATTGTATGCGTCCTATGATCAATAGTAAAATAGATACGCACATTGTGTAGGCTTCTACTAAATTTCATTTCCTCTAAATCATCTCCTAATAGCCGAGTACGACCTAGATCACCAGTATCAATAAGTTTATTAATTCGATTATCAATAAAACCTTCAAGCGATTTAAGATTTTTATACTCTTTCTCAAATACAGCAGTCTTTTCAACTTTATACTCGATTAGAGCATCTCGCACCGATGAAGGCAATTCTTTGAAGCATATATATTTTAATAAAGCTGTCCTTGCTTTATTGTCAAACGACAACAACTCATTTTTTGGTACCATAAAAATTAATTCTTTGGGGCTCTTAGTATTTTCAGAACCAAGAATACTTAAGGCTGACAAAAAATCTCTCAGCTGATCGTTTGACAATCCATACACATTCACCCCTCCCTTCACTGCATAAGAAAGTACATGCGGTAAATCAACCGCACCAACTCCATCTCTTGGCACCAAGAAAAAGTATGCTGATGGTTTATCACAGAAGAGATTATAGTCAGCACATTGCACAAACAAGCTTGCAGCACAAAGCACCGCGGTTATTTTTATTATTTTAAACATAGTGTATTCCTTTTTTATTTTTCACATGCGCGCGCAAAAATTTTCTGCAGCAACACGCTGCTCATCACACGCACAATAATTTGTATTTTAATTACTGGGCAGAACAATCACGGTGTTCTGCGCCGGCGACTTTTTAAATAATCTTAATTAAGAAACGCTGGTCGCCAACCATAGTGTGTAGAAATACACATGCAAGAAATTTGAGAAGCCATCATGCTCATACAATATCCAAGCTCTGCAAAAAAATTGCACAACATACGCGACTTGTAAGTGAGAAAAAGTGATATATTTTTTACCATAACGACCTGTTTATATAATGATTTAATTGAAAATCACCCAAATATGGTACGCAATAACACTATAAAACGCAACCAAATTGTTTTTCAACGTATTCGAGCGAGACTCCATATTGAAGAAAAAATATGCATAATTCAGTATATTTTCTCCGTGCTTCATGATGCTTTCCACGCCTAAAAAGTTCATGCGCATACAAAATACTTTTGTTCAAATCTGCTGCAAGTTTAGTTGATTCAAACTCATCTGGCATATGATCAACACTCCACCACATAACATGCATATCCAACAACACGCGAAAAACTCTGCACCACAAGAGCGCATCAAGAGGTGCAAACGCTCCGGAGCCCGAACGCGCACGATTACGCTTTTCAAGATGCTTGAGCAATACTGCGATACAAGCACTCACAGACTTGCCTTCAAGGCCCATACAATCGGTACGCAGTAATGACCACGCAATAGTTCCCTCAGATGTACGCCATTTTTGTGCGTCATCAAGAAACATTGAAAGACGAGCCCACTGCTTAAAACAAAAGAGTACTGATGCTAAAGAACTCGTCTTGTAGCTGCTCACTGCAAACGTTCCTTTGTCCAGAAACAATGAAAGAAACCAGGGCCCTGCACACTGCACCAGCAGATCAAACAATGCACATGGTCTCAGCTCTTGCTTAGAAAGAAGACGACTAAAATCATATGATTCTTCCTCTGCCGTAGAATTATCCAAGAATGCATGCAGCTGTTTAATAGCTGCCTCATTTTTTTCTTGTATCAATAAACCCACTACTTTGCGCGCAAGTGCTTGCTCCCCTTCACTTGCGCCGTACAATGCTTGATTAATGAGGCCGCAAGCATCAACTGCAACAAGCTGAATAACCGATGAACCACGCATATCAAAACATTTTGGCATATCAATTAAATCTCGCGCAGCGCAGCGCCGCACTTCATACACTGAACTTGTCATAACTTCATTAAACGCTGTTTCAGCATACCGCTTCATCCAACACGCAGAACTACCTAAAGCCTTATCAACTGACACACATAATTGCAAAATCCACTTCCAAAAATCTTTTGAATACTGATGCTTTTGAGCAGAAAGTACATTGCCAAGTAAACACACCAATCGATCAATCGCCGGTAATACACCTTTACCAACAAGAACAAGTAAGCAGCACTGCGCAGCGCATCGTGCCTGATACGCTTGCTCGTCGTAGCAATGCGATCTGCATGCACACACACATAATTCATCAACCATACCAGCAAGTTCATGTATCACCTGATGAGAAGGAGGCAATGGCTTTAACGTATGTATAACAGCGGCAGCATCGACCCCGCCACGCATAATAAGACTCGTCAACATCTCATGCTTTAACCCACTCGAATCTGCCGGCGCGCACACCGCTCCATTAAATATATAGAGACCGCACATAATCCACATAATACGCATACTTCCCCCTTGGTAGAATATCACTCTACACAACTCAGCCAGCAGCGCTCAACACACCGGTTAAAAGGCACTCAATAAGCTTTTTACAAGCATCATTGAGTAAAGAGTACAGAATGCATCACACTCACATCTCTCTCATCAAAGGAGTATATGTATGCGCAGTATTATTATCGCCAGCCTTATAGTAAGCTCTCCTGTCTTCATTGCAGCAGAAAAACCTATTGTTCCTGTTCCACCCATAACCGACATATCACTTTCTTTATCAATTCTTAAGTACAGCGAGGGGTTCGAGCTTCTCCAAAAAACTACTCATTTCAATCAAACCCTACTCCACTTCTTACGGCTTATTAGTAATGAGAAAGAACGAACAACCAATCCCCTTGCCTGGGTTCATGAGTGTAAACAAACATACAGCCTTCTTAACACGCTCCATCACCAAGCAAATATATGGCTGACACACCTTGCAATACTGCCACAAAAAGGGCTAACTCCTTCTCCGCAAGAATGGCATGAAATCAGTGCGCTCGGAAAAGAAGTTGAACAGCAACGACTATTTCTGTCTTCAACAAAAATGAAACGCTATATGCTGCTTATCGCACAAACTGAATCACAGCTCCTTACTAGTATGCGCGAGCCATTTATCACTAAACGGATTCGAACCTATACCCCACCACCACGATGGTAAAATATACCCTAAAAAGTACTCTCATATATAACATGAGGTGCAACATCAACTGCATCAAAACTGGAAGTATATGAAACATATTTCTGAATGCTGGTAAAGCCTGCATCCACAAGTAACTGATCAAATTCCTGTGCACCATACACATACTGCTCGAACGTTTCATATTCAGACTCAACAACTACAGAATTTTGCAACCGCTCATAAAGGCAGCGTGATTCATAGATTTGCAGCTGCTGATTGTATGAAATCTGTGCTTTTAACCGAAGTGCCGAGCCATCATCGCATCTCCGCATGTGCATACGAGAACCAAGTTGCGATGAATCAACAGAATACACCGTATCAATTTCCACAACCAGTTTCCCCTGCGGCAGCAGCGCAATTTTTAAAGCTCGCAATGCCGCGAGCGCATCTGCTCTTTCCAGAACTAATCCAAACGAACCAAATGGAATAATAATGAGTGCATATTTTTTTTGCGCAACAAAGTCTTGCATATATTGATTCCACACCGGTGCTGGAGCACTGGTAATCATCGCATATTTTTGACGCAACACTGCAAGCATAGCTTCTGATGCATCAAACCCTTCAATGTCATATCCACGCTGCAAAAGAGGTAATAAAATACGGCCACTGCCACACATGGGCTCTAGAATAGGTCCGCACGCACTGTGTGCATATGCATCGTAAAACGCAATTTCGGCCGATGCATCTTGTGTTGTTTTTTCATACTCATAAAATTGAGTAGCAAGCATTTTATACGTAGTCAATTTTTGCTCAG
>JBIKTS010000026.1:0-9667 GCA_044347985.1 Candidatus Babeliales bacterium | reverse complement strand
TATTGTTCGGGTGCTCTATGTAGACAATTGGCATACGCAATCGTACGACTATTATCGTGCGTATTTTTTATGCACAACCATGAGTAAAAATATTTGCTTGAGTGGAGACCATCGCCGCTACAAATGGATCAATACCCAAACAAATCTAAACGAATTTCAATTCACTCACGAGACAGTATCAATTCATCTAAAAAAATTTCTTCAAGAGCTCAGCGAAGAATAAAACACATCATACACAACAAAAAAGGGCACTCATTTCTGAGTGCCCTTTTTTGTATAGATATACTTAATTACGCTTACGTTCATTTGCTTTCAAATAACGCTTACGCAACCGAATGCTTTCCGGAGTTACTTCCACAAGCTCATCATCACCAATCCAGTCAAGGGCTGTTTCAAGATTAAACTCACGGGGCGGCTGCAGATTTGGCGCATCATCAGTTCCTGATGCACGCATATTCGTCAGCTTCTTTTGTTTTGTTGGATTTACATCAAGGTCATTATCGCGGCTATGTTCGCCAACAATCATTCCTTCATATACTTCAGTTGTCGGTCCCACAAACAAAATACCACGTGGCTGTAAGCCATCAAGCGCATACGCTGTCACAGAGCCTTGCTCCATACTAATCAGTGCACCTTTCAAGCGACTTGGAATTGCCCCTTGATATGGCTCATACCCATAATAACGATGATTTAATGCAACAGTTCCCCGTGTCTCAGTAAGCATTTGACCACGCAAACCAAGCATACCACGAGCAGGCATAATAAAGGTTAAACGATTACGACCATCTTCAAGTTGCTCCATATTGTCCATACGACCACGACGAGCACCAATAAGCTCGATTACCGCACCGGTATATTCTGTAGCAACGTCAACAAGCACCAATTCCATTGGTTCGCTCTTGACCCCATTAATATCACGGAACAATACTTGCGGTGCAGATAACTGAACTTCAAATCCTTCACGACGCATTGTTTCTACAAGCACCGTCAAGTGCAGCTGCCCTCGACCACACAAAGTAAATGTTTCTGGCGAATCAGTATCCTGCACACGAAGCGCAACGTTGGTACGCAATTCTTTGTACAAACGATCACGAATCTGACGAGAAGTCAAAATGCTTCCTTCACGACCAGCAAACGGAGAGGTATTTACCCCAATCTGAATAGATAATGTTGGCTCAGAAATTTTTACATAAGTCAGTGGCAATGGTTTATCAAAGTGACAAATCGTTGCACCAATACAAATTGCTTCATCAACACCACCAAGAACCACAATATCACCAAATGTAGCGTCAGGAGATGACACACGGTCAACACCAGAAAAGCGATATAAAATCGTTACCGCAGAAGCAGGACTTGTGCGCTCGCTGGTACACCAGACAATACGATCGCCTACTTTAACTGATCCATTAAGCACACGGCCAATAGCCAAACGACCTTGGTACGGACAATAATCAAGATTGGTAATCAAGATTTGAAGCTCTGGACGCTCTTGTTGTGGCGCAGGAACATGCTTCCAAATGGTATCAAACAAATCTTGTAATGTGCCAGAACGAAGCTCTGGATCTAAATTAATATATCCATCCCGGGCTGCGCCATACAAAATTGGATAATCAAGTTGATCATCACTTTGTGCAACATCCAAAAACAAATCTGCTATATTTTCACGAGTTCTTTCAATTGCCGCATCTTTACGATCAATCTTGTTAATCACGACAATAGTTTTTAAGTTGAGTTCAAGCGCTTTTTGAAGCACAAAGCGAGTTCCCGGCAACGGTCCCTCAGCTGCGTCAACCAGCAATAACACCCCTTCAACCATCTGCAATGTTCGTTCTACTTCCCCACCAAAGTCCATGTGACCAGGAGTATCCACAATATTAATTGTTCCTTGTGGCAAACAGATAGAAGTATTTTTAGCCAAGATAGTAATCCCACGCTCACGCTCAAGATCATTACTATCCATAATACGATCAACACCACTATTACCACGCCCGAGTGTACCTGCTTGCTGCAACATCTTATCAACAAGAGTTGTCTTGCCATGGTCTACGTGAGCAATAATTGCAATATTGCGTATATCATTCCGCTTATTATTCATACTTAACTTTCATAAAGAGGCACCATGAACACAGTTGCATTTCACGACTGATTCCTGGTGCCTCGAGTATTGCGTGCCAAGCGGCACATTATGTTTCTAACGCACTCGCTACGAATTAACGCACTGAACAGTACGGCAGCATGCCCATAATACGTGCAAGCTTAATTTCACGAGATAATTTACGTTGATAGTAGCTTGAATTGCCTGAAATACGTGCAGGTAAAATTTTACCACGCTCAGTCAAAAATCCTTGCAACAGTTGAACGTTCTTATAATCAAGCGCTTTTGCAAGCTCTGGATTATTCTCAAAACGGCACTGTTTCTTGCTAGTAGCAGTAGTTTTTTTAACTTTTTTTCGCATCAAGCGTGCGCTTACTTTTAATTTAAATTTATTTGCCATACTGCATTACCCTTCAATAACAACTTCGGCTGCTTCAACAGCTTCTGCAACATCTTCAACAATTTCACCTGCTTCACTTGCACCATCTGATGCAGCACCTGCAGCTGAATGTACACCAAATCCTGAACGACGATCACGAGAATGTCCCGCACCTTCCATCGCTTCTGGCTTAATATACGGCTGTGCATACGCTGCTGCGCTGAGCACTACGTGCACATAACGCATCACAGAATCAACACACTTAACTTTCAAAAATGTATCAAGCTTTTGGAAGAATGAGGTTGGCTCCTCAACTTCATAGCGAGCAAGCAGATAAACGCCATACTCTTGTTTATTGATTGGATATGCTAATCGGTAGCGGCCCCATTTATCAAAAACAGTAACACTGCCATTTGCAGTTTTTGTTAATGCCTTAAATTGCTTTTCGATTAACGCAATTTCGTTTGTTGTCGCCGAAACAGGCAACAGCATTAATGTTTCATAATGCTTCATACAAAGGTTCTCCTTTTACTTATACCTACTGAGGAGATACTGATGCTTGCGCATCACTAACGGTACCTCTTGTTACACAATACTCAATCACACCATACACAGCGTGATGATCGTTATATCATCTTTTGATAGCGATATAACACTTTCCCTATGATGCGGAATTGGTCTTTACCCCGAACCAGCGCCATAGGAGATTTTTTATGATTCACCGACTCAAGCACTACAAAGTCTTCCATGTAATTCACTCGAGCGATGCCTTTTACTACATTTTCTGCAGGACCATATTCAACAGCCACAACATCACCAGTTCGCGTCCATACTTCTGGAGAAATAATCAGCTGATCACCCTTACTAAAGACCGGAGCCATACTATTGTCTTCCACCGAATAGCAAAACAAATGCGGGTCATCAGAGCCAAACGCCGGCACAAATACCCCTTTATATCCAGAAGCACATTGTACCGCCTGATTATTCACTTCACTTGGATGAGAAGGAATTTCACCAGTTACTGGCACGATTCTAATTTTTAAATTTGCATGCGCTGGATCAAACGAAACCTGCAAATTTACATCTTCTCCCGCCTGCTCACTTTCACCACTCCGCGTCAAACGACGCTGCGAAAAGAGCTCAATTGGCTCCATTTCAAACGCACTTGAAAGCTTGCGCAATGCATCTTCATTCCAGCGTCGCGTATGATTTTTAATATGTGTTAAATAACTCTCTGACATGCCAGTCTTTTCGGCCAACACTTTTGTTGTCCAGCGACGTTCTCTGAGTAGTTCCCGAATTCTCAGTTTTGTAGATACCATAACCAACTCCATATAAAGCATACCTACTTGGTGTATGCACCGTTCAGCAGAGGAAAACACACTATGTTATGTAATCGCGACGGTGAACCGTTCTGACTTACATTCTAACAAACCTTGACACATAGTCAACCCAAGCACGGCGTGCTTCCACAATAACCCACTACTTACGTAGCTTAATCAACTTTTTGATACCGATAAATTACCTTACCAATAATCCGATACGAATCTTTACTCTTTGATAATGCAATCGGCGCCTGCTTACGGCTTGGAGACTCTAAAATGATAAAGCCTTCAGCATAAGAAATCTGCATAAATTGGCGAATTTGACGACCCACATCCCCATATTCAACCGCCACCAAATCGCCTGAAAAGATCTCTGCCGCAGGAGAAACAATCAAATAATCACCTTTATTAAGCTCTGGCTTAAATGTATTCACATCCAATTTGACGCAAAACATATCAGGATCACTGCACCCCATAACAGGAACAAATAAATCTTTGCATCCCGTCGTCATTTGAGTTACCTGATTGGTATAAGGAGATGGGTGAGCAGGAATCTCTTTCATGACCGGTACAATTTTAGGAGCAAGTACCGGAGCCGTTGCATCAAGAGTTTCTTTTTTTAGCGTACGATCTTTTCGATCAGCAACAGATTTTTTACGATTGCTAAAAAGTTCCACCGGATGTGATTCAAACGCTTCTGCCAGCCGCTTTAAGGTATCCTCATTCCATCGCCTTGTACGATTTTTGATATGAGTTAAATAACTTTCGGACATTCCTGTCTTCTCCGCAAGCATCTTGGTGGTCCATCGCTTTTCACGAAGGAGCTCCTTGACCCGCAACTCGGTTGCAGATGACACCATAGCCTTCTCCTTACTTACTAATGTACTATCCTGCAAGATTTTCGTATATCGTTGATCATGCATTTGTTGTTATTGATACGAATTCTCATATCCCCCACTCCACGAGAACAGCGGGCAAGTATACCGGCAACTCAGACAAAATTATACAAGAAAAATAGAGTCTGTTAGAATTACCTCATTCCTTCTCATACAACAACTCCAATGCTATGAAAAAAAATACACTCTCAATCCCTGATTTTTATGAACACACAGCATGGAATCTCTCTCAACTTGTCTGCGGTGTTGATGAAGTAGGACGCGGTTGTCTTGCTGGCCCTGTCGTCGCAGCAGCAGTTATCCTCCCTGCCCACACTCAGCAAATATTTAAAGATTCAAAAAAAATGACCGCGCGCGGGCGAGAAAAAGCATATGATTGGATAATCAATAATGCCGCATACGCAAGTGCTGCAGCCGATCACGACTACATAACTACTCATAATATTTATCAAGCAACTCTGTTTGCAATGCGCCAAGCGGTCACACTTCTGGCCACTCAGTATCCTGCACTCTTCGCCCGTACTCACACTATTACTGTTGATGCAATGCCACTCACACTCCCTGCACTTGCTCAGCATCCTAAAATCGCATCTTTTATCAAAGGCGAAGATTATTCCCGCTCAATTGCCGCCGCATCGATTGTTGCCAAAGTAACACGAGACCGCCTTATTGCCGCAATGGCACCACTATTCCCCGCATACACATTTGCATCAGATAAATCATATGCCACCGCTGCGCACTGCCAGGCACTCAAACAATCACCAGCAACGTTTATTCATCGCAAAGAATTTATTAAAACTGTTCGCGCGCAATCACCAAAAAAGGAAGAACTTTTATGAAAAATCACGTAACCCCTCATGCGCACGCCCCAGCGCTTGGCGAAATTATCACCAGCACTCTTACCAGCTATACCGCGCAATGCTGGGACTGGGAGCTCATGCCTCCCTTTGGGTCACTCGTCTGCAGCGAACACAACAACATGTTACTGTATGGAATCGTAACGGCACTTGAAACAGGCTCGAGCGATCCGAGCCGACTTCCATTCCCTTATCAAAAAACACACACCGAATTGCGCCGCGAGCATCCTCAAATTTTTGAATTCCTGAAAACAGTCTTCACTGTTTCAATAGTGGGTCACCACGCACACACTATAGCCTATGCACTTGCTCCACAGCCACCACACATTCATCAGTTTGTACGGCCGGCAACTACACAAGAACAAAAACTCTTTTTTTCATCCCCTCATTTTTTAGGACTCTTGTTTAATACGAATGCAGGCAACCCGCTTCTTGATGAAATTCTTATTACTGTTTTAGGTGGACTGGTACAAAATGAAATCATTACTTCCAAAGTATTTGAAGAGTATTATCAGCTCCTCACGCTCCTGATGAGTAACGATTATCGAAGGCTTAAAATGCTCTTCCAACGTATCAATACAACACATGCATCAGTACTTGCTAAACAACTCACGTTGTCCTAAAAAAAGCGCCTCAATTTCTTGAGGCGCTTTGTAGTTTTTGCAAAATTCAGCGATTAGCTTACGATATCTTTCAGCTTTTTGCCTGCGCGAAACTTTGGAACTCTCTTTGCAGAGATTTGCATTTTCTTGCCGGTAGCTGGGTTAATACCTGTACGTGCTTTACGCTTCATCACACAGAACGTTCCAAAACCAGTAAGAACAACTGATTTACCTTTCTTAAGTGATCCTTCGATCGACTTAACAAAAGCTTCAAGCATGCTCTTACACGCTGTTTTAGGGAGTTTTGTGTCTTTTGCCATTTGCTCAATGAGCATAGCTTTATTCATACGATCTCCTTAGTCAATTACGACTAATGCATTGATTATTATTTCACCAATACAAAGACAAAAGACAACGGCACAGTTAAGAAGCGAGATGATAATCAAAAGATTGGGACAGCTTTGTCAATAAAAAAAAATAATGATCAAAAAACCAACTTAAAAAAGTTGGTGCCGAGAGTCGGACTCGAACCGACACAGACATACGTCCGAGGGATTTTAAGTCCCTTGCGTCTACCATTTCGCCATCCCGGCACGGATGTTTTGGAGGCGGCACCCGGATTCGAACCGGGGGTCAAGGTTTTGCAGACCACTGCCTTACCACTTGGCTATGCCGCCGTATTATTTTCCACAGATTGGTTTAGATTCATGTGATGTATATGCCCCCGCAAATCAGCAAGACCTGCCTCAGTAATATACACATGCACAAAAGAACCAATTAACAAATCATCACCATCAAACACGACGCGATGATTTCCTGAAGAACGAGCGAGCAGTTTACCACTTGTGGAGCGTTTTTCAACCAAAACGCGTAAGTTCTTTCCAATATACTCTTGATTGCGCTGCACACCAATCTCTCGTTGGCGCTCCTGAAGCGCAGAAAGCCGCTCTGCCTTTTCTTCTTCACTGCATGTATCACCCATTGTATACGCCTTTGTATACTTGCGTCGTGAATACACAAATGAATACACCAAATCAAATCCAACTTTTTCCATTACGGCACGCGTCTCCAAATATTCTTCGTGCGTTTCGCCCGGAAACCCCACAATAATATCGGTCGTAATTGTTACATTTGGTACCAATGCGCGAATCAGCTCAACCTGCGCAATATATTCTTCTTGCGTATAGGTCCGATTCATCAACTCAAGTACCCGCGTCGAGCCTGCCTGGAGAGGAAAATGACACCACGAACATAATTTATCGGCATACCGAGCCATTGTTTCAAGCACATCGCGCGTCATATCTTTAGGATGTGGGCTAATATAGCGCACCCAAAACTCACCAGGAATTAATGCCACCGCTTCCAAAAGCGCTGCAAACCGTGCTCCGGTTTGTGGACATGTATACGAATTTACATTCTGCCCAATCAACGTAATTTCTTTTGCACCCGCAGCAACCTCATGCCTTACCCGCAGTACAATATCTTCAAGCGGATAGCTCACTTCTTTGCCGCGCGTCATTGGCACAATACAATACGTGCAATAATTATCACACCCGGTCGTAATATTTACAAATGCCCGCTTGACCTCACCAACCGGCGCAAGTGAGCCACCCATTGCCGCTTGGGCGCTATCGCGGAGCAGCTGTGCAGGCACCACCGTTGTTCGCTTTTTAATCGCCGCTTTTACATCGCGGCCCAGCTTAGGAAGCGATCTATCCCGCCGCCCCGTTTGCGCAAAAAATTGTTTTTCAGTTTGCAGCTGCACAATCACATCGGCAAGATAGGTTAAAAAAGAGCTCCGCTCATCACGCGCGCCAGAAACAAATGAAACATGATCAAACCGTGTCAGCATTTCTTGCTTACGATAACTTGCCACACAGCCAATAATACCAACTTTCAAATACGGTAACGCTTTTTTATAGTCCGCAATTTCACCAAGGTACGAATAGAGCTTCTGTTCTGCCTTCTCGCGAATCGCACAGGTATTAACCATAATCAAATCTGCTTCAGCCTCTGTCTCAACCTGAAAGCATCCAAGCCCTTCAAGAAATGAGCTAATGCCGGCCGAATCGGCGACGTTGGCTTGACAGCCATACGTTTTAAAAAAAACCGCAACTTTTGTTGCCGTGCTGGCATCGGAATTATAGTCAGATATCATACTGCGCTCACTTTTACTGATGTAACCACTTTATTAAGCGACAAGTATACAGGCATACTCATAAATGTGAATGGTGGACCCGCTACACCAAATCCTTAAAACGCATAGGATCTATGGAGGGAAGAAGCTCTTTCAGCGATGGAAGAGACGCACACAAGCTGTTTGCTACCGCATCAGCCAGTGCTTCTTTATATATATGAGCTGTCTCATTTCGCACTTTAACCAAATTTATTAAATAGAGAGCTTGCTTTTCAGTAATCAGACGACTTTTTGTCGACTGAGTAATAATTGCCCGTGAATTTACCAAATCAAGTTCAAGCTTGAGACGATTTTCCAGTATCCATTTCAGATGCTTCCACAGCAATTCAATAAATAATTCAAAGGTTTTTATGAGCGCTGTTCGCGCTTATTCAATTTGATATTCATACAGTTCGCGCTCATCATAAGAATCTGAATCATGATAACCTCTCGCAAGGCATTTTTGATAATACTAAACCGCCTTGGCAAAGCTCTCAAAAACATTGCAAACATTTTGATAATTCAGCATTAATTCGCTCATTCAATACCATCCAATTTCTAAACCCACAATAGAAATACTCAACCCGCCGGTCATTATAATGATCATGATAAAATCTCCTCAGGAAGCATGGCGCGCGCAATTATTTGAAATGATTCAATATCAACAGCAATCAATCCATACCGAAAAATAACCCCCCACGATTTTTTATTCTTAATAAAAGGAAGATCGTTGATAAGTGGCCTGATATCAGCTGGCAATGAATTAAAATATTTAATATTGCGGCGAAATGGCTTAAACCCGCCACCCATATCAACTTGATATGGCATTTCATCATCAACAATTCCAATTGCGGTAAATTTTTGATACAGCTCAACACCCCCCATGGTGACTTTAGGAGAATAATAAATAAGCAAATCTCCTTTACGCAGCCGTCTGGCCGGCGCTACCTTGCCATGGCAAAATTGGGCAATACCAAGCTCAATAGCACTCGCAACATGATCACGAGATGCAACCCCAATCCAATAGCGTTTTTGTTGTTCACTCATCTTTTCCTCCTGTCACTGCGCTAAGCATATGGATTAAATCTGCCTGCTCTGAGATCGATATCTTCCCAAAGAAATTAGCATCAATTTGTTCTACTAACGGCACCAATTTTACAATTAACTCCGTACCGGCCGCAGTCAGCGCTACCGTTTTTGCCCGCGTATCAATTTCGTGATCTGCTCGCTGCACCAACCCCACATATGCCAGTTTTTTGAGTGCTTGCGATACCGTCATCTTATCAAGCTTAGTCCAGGAAATAAGCGCGGCTTGTGTCACCACCTGCTCATGCTCT
>JBIKTS010000037.1:0-7971 GCA_044347985.1 Candidatus Babeliales bacterium | reverse complement strand
ACCACAAATTGTGCATGCGATATCTCAAACGGCTCAAGCTCCTTTTTGATGAGTCGTTGCCACATCATCGTTGTTTGCCACAATAAAAACCCAGGGCTATCTGCCGCTCGCTCGAAGCCAAATACCGATTTATTTTTCATTCATACTCCTTGCAAGGCTAACCAATGCTTCCATTTCACCTGGAACAGTATCTGCAACTTTTTTTGCCACCAACGTAATCCATAACCATTTGAGCCAGCCGGTAACCACAAGATGATTTGTTAATTTAACTGATCCATCAGCAAGCTCTTCAACATAATGAGTGTCATACATTTTTGCACCCCAGAACGTAGTGCAATCAGTGAATTGCTTATGATCCTGAATATCTACAAGCATAATCTTTACTGCGCCAACCCCTTTGGGCTTAAGCATAAAGTAATTACCAACTTCAAAACGGCTCACAAGAGTGCAATATTCTAAATCACCATGCCATTTAGGCCAATTATTTACATCGGTCCATAAGGCCCAGATGTGTTCTTTTTTTATCCCAAAATAGATTTTGGTAAATGTGCGCTGCCACATATAGGGCTCCTTTGTAATGAAGTATATTATATGCAAATTTACTAAATTACCAAATTGCCCGCAAGTACCCACACTCCCGATTCCCCTTCACAATACACCACAACCTGTTAAAATAATTCCTGTTAAATCCAGCACAACACAGGAGCGATCATGAATTGCCGTACATACTCTCTCTACCTTGCCTTAACTTCATGCATAATCATAGCCGCAAGCGCCACTGCTCACGAACAAACATCAGCAGAACCGAAAGAAAAAATTATGACACAACAAACAACACCACAACCAACTGGCGTATTTGCTTTTACTACGCAATCATTCGAAATTACTGACGAAACCCGCCAAGAGCTCAGCGACCCATCACAAAAACGTAAAATGATCCTGCAATGCTGGATCCCTCAGCGCCCCTCATCATCGGCACCACAAACACCCTTCCCTCTCATTCTTTTTTCCCACGGGTATTTAGGGGTAGCGCCAGACGACTACTCACTTATTCTTGAAGATATTGCTAGTCATGGGTATTTAGTCGCGGCCATTACTCATACCTCATTTGCCTCGACCACCACATTCGCCGATGGTCAAGTCATACTAATGGATGAAAGTAAACTTCCTTTAAACTTTGAGCGCATGTGTGCTGATCAAACCATTTGGACAGCAGACGCTGAATGTGTAATCAACTATTTGGAACGTGCTGTAGTCGACTCTACAAACCTTCTCTACGGCATCTATGATTCAAAAAAAATTGGCATATGTGGGCACTCATTTGGGGGTTCAACTGCTTTCTTAATGTGCCTGACCGATGACCGCGTCAAAGCAGGAATTAATTTTGATGGCTCACTAATGTGCACACAGAGGGCAAGCAGTCTCACTAAGCCTTTTCTTTTTATGTGGGCAGATTCATCACTCGAAATGCTCAAATTATCAGACCAACAAATCAGCCTCTTAAGTGGCTTAAGCGCAGACGCAGTGCATCAATTCAAGGGGGCATTTGAAAATACACAAGACACCTCAATGCAACCAGCAATATCTCATATAACCATTCCTCATTTTAGTCATGTCGATTTTACAAAACATGAGATGCTGAAAGAAACACCGCTTCCGCAAAATATGGTTCATGCTCTGACACTTATCAGGACATCAGTCATTAATTTTTTCAACAAGAATCTTTAGTGCTGCTGCGCACGCTCAATACGCACGCCCAAACGCACTACCCTTTCAAAAACTCCAGGTACTGCACGTACACATATACCAGATGACGCTTCTTACCAGAAACTTACGAACCATTGCGCCGATATATCAAAAATGTACTCGTCGTACCATCCTGTTTGTTTGCATCAAATTGAGCATAGAGAGAATAACCAAGCGGCGGATCCTCACCTAACTCAACAATCGTATAGTCACACATGCTTCCTTCAAGTTGATCATCAGGTCTAATTACAAAAAAATTGCCCTGATCAAAAATGTACATCCATCTGCGTTGCCCGTCTAAAGTCATTGTCAAAAAGGAACGCGCTCGAAGCGGCCATGAAACCACTACATCTGGCTCATTAACATATGATAAATCATCGCGATAACGCCACTGACCATACGCCTCCATCCTGAGTGGAATAAGATTACGTTGGGTAAGAATCTTCACAGGCATACTTACAGCTGATGCCCCACCAGCTAGCGTAATCGGAACCCGTCGTCTATATATACGCACAAGCTTGTCTGCATATTCTCCACGAGGATTACCGAAGGATGCACATGCGTCATATTCATCACCATGGTAAACAATACTCGATGGTGCCATGTCGCTCAAATCATATGAGCGCACTTGGTAATCTGATAAATCACCATCAAGATTACGATTTAATATCTGATAAGAATAAGTCAAGATTTCAGGCGCATACAAACTGAAACTCTCGCTCAATAACCCCACACACAATGCCTGCTGCCCGTCCTGAGTCGCAAACAAAGATCCAACACGAGGCTGCACGCCACTCGTAGTCACAGTCTGAAGCTGACCTAACTCATACAAAGGCAACCCTTCTACATGAGAAGCAGTTGACGGTCGAGCAACAACATCGCTTAGCTCGCTACTTACACCCGACCCTGCGCCAGCACCTGCACCCGCACCAGCCGTTGCGCCACCTGTTGTAGGAGCCAGTGTCAATCGTCTGTAAAGCCAATACTCACCTTCACCCTGCGAGGCGACAACATTTTGTAACCGTCCATATTTATAAAGCAACATTCCATTATATTGTCTCGAATTTTGCGCAACCTTTCCAGCCTCATAAAAGAACACGTAGTAATCTAATGCAGAGCCGGTTAATAAGCTGCCTTCGATTTCTTGAAAATAATAGCTATTACCAACTTGGCGCGTGCAAAATGCTTTGACCTCATTAGACAAATCAAATAAATAACTAGGACGAATTAGCGAATCAAAATTTCCTGGAGCCGTGCCATCTGCACTCTCTAAAACCTTTTCGACTCCTAAAGAAAAAATCCGCGTATCAGCAATGCGATCCACTACTTCATGTTCAACTCTTCTAGAAGCAACACCTCTTTGCTCACTGCTTGCTCCTGCGCCCGCACCAGCTGATGCAGCTGCTCCTGCGCCACTAGCTGACAAAGTTCGCACATCATTACGTCGATATATCAAGAATTTTTTCGACGGAGCTCCCTCTTCTCCAGTACTGAACTGAGCGTAGAGCGAATAACCATCAGGCCCAACCTCTCCTGATTCAATAACTTGATAATCAGCCAAATCTCCTTCAAATTCAATATTCTGCAATACACAAAAATGAGTCTGCCCCTTTGAGATATAAACATAGCGTCGAGCCATTCTGGACTGAAGATCCACTATGAAATTTTCTCGAGTATCTGATAAATCCAATGTTGGATTCGAAGAACAAAAATTAGCTTTTGTTCGATCGGTTAATGGTTGAAAAATAGCTGGAGGAATAATCTTAATGTGTGGGTCTTCAGCGCCCACGCTTGACCTAGCAGCGCCAGTCACCGTACCTTCACCCGCACCGGCTGATGCAGCGACTGTTGCGCCACCAGCCGTCCTAGCATCTACTGAAGAAACGCCGGCCCTACCCAAAGGGTTGTGAACGTACGAGCAAAGCTCATTTCCAACATCAGAAGAACAACAAGGACAAAAGTTAGCACGCAATCCAGAAAGAGTTGGACAACAAAATTTATGCATCACATGATGTTTTCTCTCCACTCTGCCTGAAAGACTAAAGCCATCATACCAATGAATAACAACCGCGTGTCCCGCTCCCATATCTCGCCGACAAACATGACAGATAAGCCTGTCAGAATGAACCTGCTCATCATCAGTCGCTGCTCTCACCCCAGATGCTAACGACGAATCACCAACACCATCTCGCTTATAAAACCATATGTGTTTCGCTTCAGGATTTGGTATGCAATCCACTAAATAAAAATATGCAGTATACAAGATACCGCTGCGTACAATAGATCTAGGCGGCGCATTACCACCCACAAATTGCACCCAATAATCAGACATCGCACCCGAAAAACATTCATTGCCTATATCACGTCTCAACATGTTATAGTACAGATACCGATAATTTCCTGGGCTAGTTTGATTACATGAAAGCAATATGCAAAAGTCCCCATTATTGCTCCTAAAAAGTCTCCCGACATGTGCCGAGCAATCCACATTTCCATCTTCAAATTGTCTAAATCTTAAGGTTCCATAAGGGACAGGCCAACTTGGAGGCCCCTCGCCAGTTAATGCATCATCACCAACCCGCCCACAAGCCAACCTCCTCGCTCTTATAGCTGGTTCTGCTTCAGTCCAGCTGCTTTCACTGCTACTTATTGACCAACTCGATCCTCCACCCGCAACACCTCTTCGCTCGCTGCTTGCCCCAGAGCCAGTCACCGGACCCTTACCCGCGCCAGCGGCTGCTCCACCAGCTGCAGCAGCAAGAACTCGTCGCTTGTAAATCCATAGTTGCTTCATTACATATGCTCCAGCAACACCTGTTAGCTTTCCATATTTATCATAAATTACGGAACCTCTCTCCACAAAATTAGGCACAGCAGCATCCAGCGAATACTGACGTAGATAGTAATCTGCAAGATCTCCAAGCAAAAACTGACTATCAGTTATTGCCTGAAAAGAATATTTGTAAGAAGCCGTTCCCGGCTCATAACGCTTACCCAGACACAACGCTATAGAGCCACGAGGATGCCTAAATAAACAACCAGGCTCTGCCACATTAGCAGCTGTATCATAAAAAAATTCCGATGTTGCCAATTGACCAACTTTAAAATCAGCTGTTCCACCGTGAACAGAACGAAGTGGAGTTCTCGGTGGAACAGCGCCCGCCGTTCCTCCGCCCGCAAGACCGCTTCGCCCGCTGCTTGCCATTGCGCCAGTCACCGTACCTTCACCCGCACCAGCCGATGCGCCACCGGTTGTAGCAGCCGAAGCTCGTCGCTTATAAATCCAAAACTGCCGCCCATCACATACACTGGGATCAATATTTCTCAATCGGGCATACTTATGATACGGATCAAAATCAAAAACAATAGTCCTCTCTGGGGTTGCAGCTAAATCAAATCCACGCACACAATAATCAAATATATCACCCGGCAAGCTCTGTTCGAATGCTTGACGCCAAGCCCTCCCACTAGCGCCATTCGAAGTTTGCAAATAAAACACATCGCCGCGCTCAGTACGCAACAACCCCCTATCACTACCACTGGCTGTTGCCGCAAGACTACGACCAGGCAGCTCTAAATTGCACTCTCTGAGAGGTACTTCATAACGCCTATAATCTCGAGGCCTCCTTCTCATACCATCCATCCACCGATCCGAGAGCAAACCACACAACTCATGTACCCCTTCGGCAAAAGGATCGGCATACCCTGCTCTAGGCAAAGCTATAATTACAGAATCACCACATACAAGTGGTTGCTTACAAGATCGGCATACAGGCTGAAGAGTTTCACGCCCATACTGATATAAGCGATCAATATCATCCTCATACGCTTGGGTCAAACGAGCAATGAGTTCTTGGTCAGTAGTAACTCTTGGAGCTGGAACAGGTGCAACAACCGGCTGAGCAGCGCCTCTTTCTTGCCCACCAGGACCTCTATTCAAACCTCTATTCACAGCAGCCAAAGCATTCTCACCAGACGTTCTTGACTGCTCTCTTCTAGAATCAAGTTTGCGCCCTACAGCAAATGCGCTCCCTGCGAGCACCGCCACCGCTGCGACCGCAATAAGTGCTTTATGCCAGGCAGCCAGCGTCCGCTTACCACACCCTTTTTGAGCGTAACACCATGCAAGCAAACCACTGAGCAGTGGATCCTGTGCATACTTCTGCACAAACTCAATACGCTTAATCAATGCATGCACTTTCGGCCGCAACACTTTTATCGATGCCTGCTCTGCACGCGCAGCTTGTATATCAACAAACAACTCAAGCAATTCACCATATTCAGGGCTCTCGCTCAACGCAATCGCAAAATCATCAGCGGCACGCGTATGATACTCTGAAGCATGCGCGGCCTGAAGCGCTCCCTGTAGGCAAAAAACACCGAATAAAAAAATAAAAAATCGAGAAACTATTTTGTAAATACCCACATATCCCCCTATAAAAATACTTATCCCCTCTTAAGAGATTACAGGGGTACTTACATTTTTTCTAGAATTCTTTGTTTTGCAAACAAATACCGTGCATCAACCGCAACCGACAAGAATACCCCTATTACTTACACGCTTTGTAATACGTAAGCACCTTTTTGACTTCAATCGCATGATCGATTATCGGTCGCACATAACCCGCAATTGGTTTTTTATACACCGCATGAATGTGCTCTGCAGTTGCCCGCGCAAGCTCTGCAACCCATTGCTCACAATACACCCCATCAGGATCAAATTTTTGCTACTGATGCAACGCAAACGCTGATACGTTACGACAATAATTCATACACTACACAATATAGTATGTATTATCGAGTAAACTAAATTGAGCTTTCGGAGTATCCCCAATACTAATTCTAGTAACAATTCTCAAACGCCCACAATCATCATACTGAGTCAAAAAGTCTTGTGGCAAAGAAAATATCACTCTGGGGCCTCTTGTATTACCAGGTAATTCAACTGCATAAGTACTATTATGCCGAACAAAAATCGGGACCTCAGAATTCGGCAACCTAATCGCAAGCGGTGAATCAACTCCTAAAATAATTTTAGGCAACCCTGGCAAACTCGTATCCATACTTGCAGGCTGAGTCCCAATATTTACCCACCACGCACGAGTAGCAGACGACACTAACCCAGGAGCCCCGCCTAAGCCAGCCCCAACAGAAGCCACAGGACCAGTCTCAACCCTGACACCAGCTTTAGGAACAGCCGTTTGTTGAGCCGGCGGTGTCCATTGCACCAAAAATTGTACTTCTGCACGGCACAAAGAACAGTGCTTAAACATAAATCCCTTACAATTGCCATAATTATAGTGCCCACATATATTCTTACATTCTAGACACACAAGCAAAGCACCACCTTGAAAAAGCGACTCCGCGCACACAGGGCACTCGTCGTAACCTAGTCCCGATTGACTAATCTGAGCAACCAATTTGTTTTCTAGTTCTGGAGCGACGCCACCCCCTGCGCTCCCACTGCCACCGCCGGCTAATGCAACAACCCCTCTTTCTGCCTCTGGCTCTCTAGGCCCTTGACCTGAAGCAACCCCCTCACCCGCACCACCACCCATTAAAGGTCCTCCGCTATGAAGATACGTGTCAGCAGATACAGGAGGAACCCCCTGAAAAGGTCGAGTAGAGGTCTGTTGAAAATTCGATGCAATATCACGATAGTACCCCCCGAGAAGCTCTGATCGGACATAGAATTTAGTCGGAGACAAACACTCCAAAACAACCCAAAATCTACCGCTTCTCTGCTCCTGCAGGATTGACCCAACTGTAAAAGAACCTGGTATGGGCATGGCGTCTGAGTGATTAATTATTTTGTAATTAGATACAACATCCCAGTCTTGCCGGAACGCAAAATGATTAAAGATCACCATACTATAAGGTAATCTCTGCAATTCGTAACCAGTTTGCCTTACAGATAACACTTCAAAAAAGACATTTCTGTGCTTTACAATACTCCCAATCTCAATCTCTGGCACAATAATATGATCAACTTGTACTACATCCCCAACATGCAATTGGTTCATACTATCGGGACCACCAACCACACCCGTCCCAGGAGCACCGGGAGCAGGCATCTGCCCCACTGGTGGATCTTGCCGCTGCCCAAGGTTTTGGACAACTGCTTGCCCGTTTCCATTAACCCCTGCACCGTGAGCACCACCGCCAACTACATTCGCCTCGGAAGCACTACGACGTTGTAACTGCTGTTGCCGTAATCGCTCTGCC
>JBIKTS010000105.1:0-3033 GCA_044347985.1 Candidatus Babeliales bacterium | reverse complement strand
ATATGTCCAAAACATCAGCCCAAGACGGATAAGTATTCTCAATCCATGCACACAAATCAGTAACATTATTACAATCAAGAACTCCCCTGCTCTCAAGAGAATCGCTCACACTCAATGCGTACCCACCCTGATCTGGAGCAGTAGCAATAACAACATTGGCTATTGCTCGAGTTATTGATCGCACGAGCAATGCTCCAAGTACAATCAAACCAACAGAGGCCGCTCCTCCAATTATAGCTTTTTTCCATCTCTCCATGCCGGCATACTTTTTACCACCAGTATTCAGACACATAAGTCCGTCATATAACTCTGGAGAAACCTGCCATCTCCACACACTCCTGCATTCTCTTACAAACGCAGCACGCTCTTTTGCGTATTGTTTTGGCTTATGAGTGCCATCAAGCACCCAGCCATACACCTGCATAACACGCTCACCAAGCGTCGTATCATCGCCCATTTCTGCTGACACCATCTCAAGTATCTCAAGACACTGGTGCTGAAATGAATTCAATGCTTTTTCGTTGCCAGTAATCGCCCACGTGGTGGTCACCATACTCGCTACAAACGCAAAACATAGCGCCATACAGCGTGCAGCAACGAGAGATTTTTTCACGCAACATTCCTTGTTTATGATTACTTAAATAGTCTTTAGTATACAGAAACAAGAGTGGTCTACACAAATACTGCAATAAAAACCGCTAAAAACACTGTTTACTCAATAACGCCGCACCCAAGGCATTCATCACCAACATACATAACTGCAAATTGACCGGCCGCAAGCCCTTGGTCACGCTGAGCAAGCTGCACCGCAATACGCCCCTCACCACAATCTGAGAGCTGGGCCATATGAAACTCAGGACCGTGCCGCACTTTCATACGCACTTGAGAAACAGCGGGCCGCTGCCCAGAAATCCAATGCACATCAGACATAACAAACCGATCACGTTGCTTTTCTGTTGCATGATACTGGCATGAAATATAGACCGTATTAGTTGCCGGATCTTTGCGCGCCACATACCATGGCCCCCCTGAAAGCCCGAGGCCTTTGCGCTGACCAATTGTATAAAACCAAAAACCATTATGAGTCCCCAAACACTTACCGGTTTCTTCTTCAACAAGTGGTCCTTGCCGCGTGCCCAAATAATGCTCAATAAACTGAGCAAAACTGATTTTCCCTAAAAAACAAATACCTTGAGAATCTTTACGATCACGCGATGGAACCTGATAGCGCTGCGCTTCTGCACGCACGTGCTCCTTTGTCATATGACCAATAGGAAGCAGCAGTCGCGCCAGTTGCGCCTGCGTGAGATGAGACAAAAAATAGGTCTGATCCTTCACCGCATCAGGAGACGTTTGGAGATGATACAGTCCATCATCTCCAAACACTATTTGTGCATAATGACCACTCGCTACTTTCTCATAACGGTCACCAATTGCTTCTAAAAAAGCCCCAAACTTAATCCGCACATTACACCACACATCAGGGCTTGGTGTCCGTCCGGCACGTACTTCGCTAATCGTGTATTGCACAATTCGATCACGATACGCTTCTTGCAGCGGCACAATTTCTAAAGGGACGTTAAGTTGCTCGCACAATGCGCGCACATATCCCAAATCTTGCTCCCACGGACAATCGCCGAGAAAAGATAACTCATCTTCAAGCCAAATTTTGAGATAGAACGCAGTAATATCATGCCCCTGCTCGTGCAAGCGCGCCAATACTACAGAGCTATCAACACCACCAGAAACGAGTACCGCTATTTTCATTATTACCTACTAAATAAATAATGACGCGATGGCAGCATTCAAAATGTTAACTAAGGTGCCACCAAGAAGCGCCCGCAGGCCCAACCGTGTAAGCAACGCTCTCTTTGAAGGAACAAGCGCGCCAATGCCACCGATCTGAATACCGATACAAGAGAAATTTGAAAAGCCGCACAGCGCATAAGTCATAATAGTATGCGTACGCACCGAAAGTCCTGCTTTCACCATATCCACATACGCAACAAACTCATTTACTACCAGTTTAGTACCGAGCAATGCCCCTGCCGCTTCAACTTCTGATCCCTGTACACCAATTGCATACGCAACAACAGCAAACAATTTTCCAAAAATAGCGCTCAATGTTAACGGAGTAGCCAAGAAGAGTCCGGTCACTGCACCCAATACATAATTAACAAGCGCAATCAAGCTGATAAACGAAATCAACATAGCGGCAACGTTTGCTGCAAGCGACATACCATCAACCGTTCCAGCAGAAATTGCATCCAAAACATTTTTTGTTTCTGGCTTCATATCACTCACCGCGCATGCTGCGTTACTTTTTTCTGTTTCAGGAAGCAGCATTTTTGCAATTACAATCGAACCAGGAATCGCCATAATGCTTGAAGCAAGCAAGTGATGCATTGGTACACCCATGCCGCCATACACTGCCAAAATAGCACCACTCAATGTTGCCATTCCACTCACCATCACGACTAAAATTTCTGATTCTGTCATATCTTTTAAATAGTTTTTAATCAGCAGTGGAGCTTCTGTTTGCCCCAACATGCTGTTTGCAGCTGCACATAATGTTTCTGGCCCACTGGTGCCGAGCAATGGACGCACTGCAAGCGCGAGCGTATTAACCACTTTTTGGACAAGTCCCAAGTGAAACAATAATGACATAAGCGCACCAAAAAAGATGATAATTGATATCACCTTTACACCAAAAATAAACCCCCAGGGGCCGGTCGGATTACTCAAATTACCAAACACAAACGCAGCGCCTTGATCTGCAAATTGATATACTTTTGAAAATCCATCAGCAAGCGCTGAAAATACTTGTTTTCCCACCTGGGTACACAAAATAAAATACGCAAGCGCAACTTGAAGCCCAAACCCTTTTATCACCACATCAAGCGCAATTTTCTTGCGATAACGAGACAATCCATACGCCACTGCAAATACCAATCCCACACCAAGCAAGCCCACAAAACGACTAGCTGGTAACATCGTGAGTATATTCATCATAAAAATTTCCTCATTTAAAAA
>JBIKTS010000104.1:0-3078 GCA_044347985.1 Candidatus Babeliales bacterium | reverse complement strand
ATGGCAACCATAAGTAACTTCGTACCCATACTCAACAGGGAGCAAAAACGAAGGGTCGGTAGCCTATCTCGTTTTTCACGAAAGTAAAATTAAAAGATTACAGAAGAGTTTATTGAGCTTTGCGGGCACGGCGTGCTTCATCAACCAATGCATCGATCAACTCGTGCATTTGCCCTTGCATCACATATTCAAGTTTTTTGAGTGTCAACCCAATACGGTGATCAGTTACCCGATTTTGTGGATAATTGTAGGTACGAATTTTTTCAGAACGTTCACCACCACCAACTTGCTGCTTGCGGTTTGCCGCTTCAATCGCTTCACGCTCCGCTTTATTCTTCGCCATTATACGCGCTAAAAGCATCTTGATCGCTTTTGCTCTATTTTTAATTTGTGATCGCTCATCCTGACACTGCACTACAATACCGGTTGGAATATGCGTCATACGAACGGCAGAATCTGTTTTGTTGACGTGCTGACCTCCCGCACCACCTGAACGATACGTATCAACACGCACATCATTCATATTCAACGCTACATCGACTTCATCAGCTTCAGGCAATACCGCAACAGTTACAGTCGACGTATGTACGCGACCTTGTGTCTCTGTTGCCGGCACACGCTGCACCCGATGAACGCCCGATTCAAATTTCAGATGTTTGTACACATCCTTACCTTTGATAAACAAAATCAATTCTTTATATCCACCAAGATCGGTCTCACTTACATCTTCTACCGTCAACTGCCATCCGCGACTTGTTGCATACAAACTATATGCCGAATACAAATCAGCCGCAAAGAGCGCCGCTTCTTGCCCACCTGCACCTGCGCGTATTTCTACATACACCGAGCGATGATCATGCTCATCAGCAGGATACAGCGTATCATCAATTTCATTTTCAAGAGGAGGAATTTGAACCTGCAACGCTTCAATTTCTTGCGCAAACATCTCCTTAAGCTCAGGATCAGTTTCTACTGCATACTGCTGCTGCGACTGCGCAAGCTCGGTGCGAATGCGCTCTAGCTGGTCATGCAACGCAAGCACATCTGCTAAAAATGCTGATCGTTTCTGAACTTCAACACGACGGGCGTTATCAAGAAAAGCGCTCGCTAGTTCACTAGCGAGCTGCTCATATTCTTGGCGCAATTGTTCAAACAATGTCATAGACATTACGACTCAATTACTTCGTTACTTGTTTTGCATCAAAGCGACGTTGGAATTTTTCAATACGGCCTGCGCGGTCCAAAAACTTTTGCTGCCCGGTAAAAAATGGGTGACAGTTTGAACACACGTCAACACTCATTTCATCAAGAATAGTAGTTGTTGCATATGAGTGACCACACGCACATGACGCTTGAACAGTATTTAATTTGGGATGAAGATTTTTTTTCATATCAGTTAACTTTCGTTTGCCCAGGGCATCTTTTAATTTTGATTATTCAAAACACAGTGTGCTCAGGTACACTTGGCATCATCACACAGTATGAAATAAGTATTACGGAAAAGTGCTTCTTTGTAAAGGCCGACTACCCCTTTATAGATCACTCAACCATTTCAGTAGCATAGGCAATAACTTTAGTTTCATAGTCAAATGCCATACCAACTAAACAAAGCGACCTACCCATCGCCAAATACTTCTTATAGTATTGACGAGTATGGATTTGATCTAATGCATCTTGCGGACTTTAATTCGGCTTAAACTCAAACAGGTAGGTTACATCTGGCATATAGATAACCATATCCATTCTTCCCCTATCGGTAGGCATCTCTGAATACGCCTCAATCTTGAGCACACCGCAAAACATCTGAAGCAACGCACATAATAAAACGCTTCCTTTTGAATATGAATATGATACGGAATATGGGCAAACAGAGACTGAATAGTTATAAATGTGAGAATTTATTATTTCTTCTAGAGTGCCAATCCTTATAGGTAGCATTATTTTGAACACGATACGCACTTCTCTGTCAAATTTTTTGGTAAGGCTGTAGTCTGAAAGATATACAGTATCGTCTCAATAAACGCCACTCTAGCTGTCTCACCAAAATAAAAATGTCACCTCAAGTGTACTGTTTTATCTTACAGGAAGAACAGAGAAAAATTTGTCGCCAATATCCTTCATATCATCATCATTAATCAACTTAAATACCTCCTCAACTTCTTTCCCAAAAGCATTTAATTCACCAGGAAGATTAGCTACTCTCACATGAAACCTCAGCTGTCTCACAAGTCGCGCCCCTTTAATCGCTTTGCTCGGTTCAGATGCACACAATTTACGTAAAAACTCATTCAACGTTGACGGCAATTCCTGTATCTTAGCAGCCAAAAGAATTAATTTTCCCGTTTCGTCTTTTGCTTCAGGCCTATCAAGCGAAATAGCCTTAAGACGCTTATATGCTTTATACAGGACTGAATATCCATGATACCGCAGGTCTTCTAACTCAATACCTAGTGCTGCAGCAGCTCTAAAAACTTCTTCATTAAGGACACTCTCAGCGTCTCTCCTTGTCCCTCCAAATACTCTTTTTGCTTCCGCTTCTCTTGCTCTTTTTGCTTCCGCTTCTCTTGCTCTTTTTGCTTCCGCTTCTCTTGCTCTTTTTGCTTCCGCTTCTCTTGCTGCCGCCTCTTCAGCTAATCGTTGCGTTTCTTCTTCTTCGGTCTCAAGCTCATAGAGCACGCCCTGGAATGCAGCGTAATGCCGCCAAACATCATTCGCATCGAGACCATAATTACGAGACAGTGCATCTACCCTTTGCATTAACACTGATCTTCTTTTAATTACATAAACAGATTGCCCCCCTACCGTATCTCTTTGATACCAAGAGTTTTGATAGCTAGAAGGTGAATACAAAAAATGATATTCCGTCATGTGGCGCAAAACACTATTCACACGTCTTTTGTACATCCATGGCCGACCAGGTCGCGTTGCCCAAATTGAACCCCCGATCACACCAGCAACAACTGCAACTGCCGCAATCGCAATCAACGCTTTATGCCACGCCGCCAGCACCCGCTTGCCGCAACCTTTTTGGGCATAGCACCATGTAAGCACCTCATCAAGTAATGGGTCATCTGAATA
>JBIKTS010000057.1:0-6147 GCA_044347985.1 Candidatus Babeliales bacterium | reverse complement strand
TTTATTCGTTCTTTTATTAATTCATTACTTACCATAGCTCTTGTCACTGCAATATTTTCCCCTGTACTACAAGCAAAAAATGCTAAACCCTCATGGTGTATCATCGGCGGCAATCGAAGTGCTGGATACGCACTTGCTCAAAATCTGTGCAACGATAAAACTGTTGACTGCACATTATTTGTAAGAGATGAAAAAAAGACCGCTAAATTATTCAAAGATATGCCATACAAACCCACTATAGTGGAAGGCGACATCGCAACAGATCTTGAGCTCCTTCTCGAAACAACGGCGCAAGCTGACTATATCGTTATTGCGCAAACGTTTCCGTATAAAGTATGGGAAGAATGCTACACTCAAATGATGGTTAATTGTATTGCTGCAGCACAAGCAGCTAACGCCACGATAATTTATTATGGAAGAACACTCCGCTACGGCATGATTGATCCTATTACTGAAACATCTCAAGCTGAACCCAACTCTGAACAAGGTCGCATAATGGATGAAATGGAGTCATTACTGGAAAACTCACTCGTCAACAGCGTTTTAATAACGCACTCGTATCCGTTCGGCCCCAATAATGGCGACGGTCTTTTGGAAGATAACTTTGATAATCTTCCAAAAAATGCAGAAAGTAGTTCGTTCAAAGCTAAGTATAAATTTAAATGGATTGCTACTGACACTGTTGAATTACAATTTACTTACACTCCAGATCTAGCACGATTCACCCGTGAATTTGTAAAGCTGCACGGCGCACAAGGCGCTCCTTGTATGCATCGTTGCAACTTTGCCGGACTGACTGTTGCTACTATTAATGAATTTGCTAAAACGTACCATGATATAACAATCAATGGTAAAAATGGTGCCCCTGAATATGACGCAAAGAAGAATCTTGATCTTCTTAAGCTTACCTCACTGAGCATGGCATCAGCGTTCAATGACGAAGCTCGTCGAGCAAAAGATGCATACTATTCATTTGCGAACAAATTATTGCTAAGTAATACGTATCAGGAACAAGTGTGCCCGTTCACACTGACGCCATTAGCAACCGCTTTACAAGAAACGTACAATGCTTACACACAAAAATCATAATATTTTAACTCGCGCAGTATCATTGCTCATTATTATTACAGCAACTGTTCATATAGCATCTGGAATTCAGCAGAATGAGGCTTTGGAATCAAAGCCTCATTCTGCTGAAACTACAAAAAACCACCCGCAACCTGCTGGATGGCTTATTCTTGATGGAACGCGCAATGTCAGTTTTAATATGGTGCATTTACTTGAATCAAATAATATCCCTTGTACAGTGCTCGTAAAACCAAGCGACATGATATTTGCTGACGCAAAACTTCCCCGTTCACCATTGACCACTATTCTTGAATGTGATTTTACCGACCCACAATTCAAACCCCAAAACATATCATGTAACCATGAAGTTAAATATTTATTCATGGATCCTGAACATGATGTCTATAAAGATTGGCACAACACCGTTACCACCATAGCAAAAAATGCTATTGCACTTGCAAAAGAGCATCATTTAACTATTTTTTATCCTGCACGAGTATATGTATTTAATAATCAAGAGATTATTACCGAAGACTCTGTCTATAATCCGACGACTGAACAAGGCATGACACTTATGAAAATTGAATACATGCTCAAATGCGCGGTGCAACGCAAAACATGTAAAGTAAGAAAAATCAGAATGAGCTATCCATTTGGACCAGCAGTTTTTGACTATCTCCTCAGTTCAACATTTAAAGAAGTCCCCACAATAGGACGCATGACATGGTTGTTTAGAACAGACAAACCTCATCAATTTTGTTTTGTAAAAGATGTGGCACGAATTGCTCTACAACTCAGCACCTATAAAACTGATCATGAAGACATTACCATTCACTATAGTGGCTACACATATCCTTCAGTTGAAGAGTTTGGCCAAGCAATTTGTGACATTGTGGGCGTGCAACTTAAACCACGTGTTGTCAGCAAATTACAACTCTCTTTAGTCTCTATTTTTCAACCGAATGCAGAACGTGGATCCGATTTAACACATTACTTTGAACAACCGGTATACATGGAAGATTCAAGAGAACTGATTGAAGATATTCCTTTCGTTCCCACTCCACCCGAAGTCGCATTTAAAGAAACGCTCGACTGGTTTGGCGAATATGGTATGGCCACCCGGGGGCTCCAACAACTCCACCACCCTAAACACTAAACGCACACCTTTTCCATCTCTTGTTTTTTATGAAAATACCTTGCAAATTCAAAATCAATTCAAAATTTACAAGGTATTTTCAAGGAAACACAATGGAGCGTACTCAATATATTAACCGTTCACCCACGCCTCGGTGCCTCATGGGAAGGATTTGCGCTAGAAGAAATCATTCGCGCATACAAACTGCCACCTGAAGAATGTTTTTTGGGGGGCACACAGTCTGGCGCAGAGCTTGATCTTCTTATTCATCACGAAGGAAAACGAATCGGATTTGAATTTAAATATACAGACGCACCTAAACGCACCCCCTCTATGCAGAGTGCACTTATCGACATCAAACTCGATCATTTATACATGATTCACCCAGGGCAAGGTCCATTCCCCCTCAGTGAATCTATCACCGCATATGGTCTTGAAACATTTATAGCCAAAATGCATGCCATGAACGCTCACAGCGAACTTTCAAGTCATTATATACGGTCATAACTTGCTTCTGTTGCTCGCGCGGCATTTGCTCATAATACCAGCCTGCGCCGAGAGCAATTAATGCACATAAAGCAACTAATCGAATATTCCCTAAAAAGGCCGCTACTGCTAAAAAGCCTGCAATCATTACTAGTTCCATACTCTATGTCCTTCTCAAATAAAAAAGTCGCTCTATGAGCGAGCGACTTTTCTACCATGAAACCCTATCATTGTGAACGCTTAGACTGCAACCTTCTTCTTTTTCTTGCGAGGCTTAGTCGCTTTAACCAGCGGCTCCCCCACTACCGTATCAAGAAGAGCATGCTCTAATACTTCATCCATAGTTTTGACATAAATAATCTTCAAACTAATATCAATCTCATCAATAAACTCTTTAATATCGACCTCATTTGCTTGAGAAACAATCACCGTATGCATTCCAAAACGACTCGCCGCAAGCAGCTTCTCACGCAAACCGCCCACAGGGAGTACTCGCCCTCGCAGTGTCACTTCTCCGGTCATTGCTACGCCAGCACGAACTGGACGACCAGTGAAAGCAGAAGTTAATGCTGTAGCAATAGTAATACCGGCAGATGGTCCATCTTTTGGTATTGCCCCTTCTGGAAAGTGCAAATGCACATCACTCTCACCAAATACACGCGCAGGAATTTTCAACTGCTTACCACGCGATCTAACGTAACTCATAGCGGCTTGCGCAGATTCTTGCATAACCTCGCCAAGCTGCCCGGTCAATGTCAATCCACCCTTACCTTTTAAAACAGTGATTTCAATATCCATTAAATCACCACCAACCTCAGTCCACGCAAGACCTGTTGCAAGACCAACAGAATCTTCAATCGTTCTTTTTTCGGGACGATGCCGCGCAGGGCCAAACCATTTTTCAATCATTTCCGCAGTCACCACGACAGATTTAAGCTTTTTAGATGCTAACAATTCCTGAATACTTTTGCGTAGTACTTTTGCCAAAATTCTATCAAGCTGACGTACTCCCGCTTCTCGTGTGTAGCCATCAATCAATGATGTTAATAACTCTTCAGACAACACCATCTGATCAGGCGTCAAATTATGCTCTTTAAGTAACTTTGGCAGCAAGAAATCTTTTGAAATGCCAAGCTTTTCAGGCAACGTATATCCAGAAAGATTAATCACTTCCATACGATCAAGAAGCGGATACGGAATGGCATCAACAACGTTCGCTGTTGTTAAAAACATTACATCTGACAAGTCATAATCAACTTCTAAAAAGTGATCAACAAACGCTTTGTTTTGTTCCGGATCAAGTACCTCAAGAAGCGCTGATGATGGATCTCCTCTAAAATCCATCGACATTTTATCAATCTCATCAAGCACAATAACCGGATTAGTTACTTTTGCCTTACGCATTGCTTGGATAATTTTACCCGGCAACGCTCCAATATATGTGCGGCGATGCCCACGAATCTCTGCCTCATCGCGCATCCCACCAAGAGAAATACGAATCATAACCCGACCAAGTGCTTGTGCGATCGAAGCAGCAAGCGAGGTTTTACCGACACCGGGAGGACCGGCCAAGCAAATAATAGGTGATTTATGTAGCTTATGTTTAGCAAACTTTTTAGCGGCCAAGAACTCAATAATACGTTCTTTTACTTTTTGCATACGCGCATGGGAAGCATCTAAAAGCGTACGCGCTTGCTCAAGGGTAACGGTATCTTTGCTTCGCGCATTCCACGGCACTCCAATAAGCCATTCAACATAATTCCTGCTGACCGACGCCTCAGGAGACATTGGCTGCATTTGCTCAAGACGACGACACTCGGCCTCAACTTTTTCCATAACATCAGCAGGCATTTTTGCTTTCTTCGCCTGATCCCGAAGTTTATTAATTTCCTGTTGCTGATCATCACGGCCCAATTCTCTTTGAATTGCCCGCATCTGCTCATTTAAATAATAATCTTTTTGATGTTTTTCAACTTGATCTTGCACGCGCTGACGAATATTTCGTTCCGCTTTTAAAATTTCCATCTCATCTTGCAACAAAGAGCTCAGCTTTAACGCTCGTTTTTTAAGAGCAACTGTTTCCAAAATAAGCTGGCGATCTTTAACCTGCAGACTCGTCATTTGAACAGTAATACTATCAACTAAATAATCAATATCATCTTCCATTCCCGCAAGAGCGCTCAGAACTTCGCTGGAAGCTTTTTCATTCAGCTGCGTATATTCCTTAAAATATTGCAAAAGGCTCCGCCCAATAGCTTTTTCTTCAACTTTATTTGCAAGTGGCTTTGGCGTCAGATCTTTTGCCTCAACGCACATAAACGCTTCACTGCCAACAAATTCTACAATTTCAGACCGACTTACCCCTTCAATCAAAATACGAAGTGTGTTGTTTTGAACGCGCCCTACTTGCAAAATAATTGCCCGCGTCCCAACATGATAAATATCATCTTGCTGCGGAAACTCAGTATCAGGCGATTTTTGCGCCACAACAAAAATCTCACGCGACCCTCGCAATGCATGTTCTACCGCATGAATCGAAATGTCTCGACCCACAACAACCGGAATAACACTCTTGGGGAGAGCGACCACATTTTTGAGAGGCAATACTGGCAACAGGTGTGTTTTGGGTGTTTTCAGAGATTCTGTCATATAATCACATACGCCTTGTATAGAGGTAAAATTAAATTACTTGGTCAAAAACAGAGTTAATGTACTGTAAAATATAAGCTGGCGCAAGCAAGCACCCATACCCCCAATTGACTATTTTATTGTGACCTTTATACTCCTATCCACTTCTATTTTTGACAACACTCGTTTCTCAAATCACTATTTAAGGATATTCAGTATGGGTATAGGCTCGTTGTGGAGCGTCAAACCTGAGTTTCGTCTCAAGGTCGGATTACTTGCATTAACATTTGCTTTCCTCACCGCTACTCAAGCTGTATGGCGATCGCTCAAAGTGTCTTTATTTGTGAAAATAGTGGGCATACAGTATGTGCCAAGCGCTAAAATTTACTCCATGCTTCTCCTCATTCCGGTTATCCTCTTTTACTCAAAACTAGTCGACGTATTACGGCGGCACCAACTCATGTACGTGTTTACGATTACACACAGTATTGGCGGTTTTATTTTTGCCTATCTCCTACTCAATCCCACAACCGGGATAACAAACACCATACCCTCTCCTGACCGCTGGATTGGCTGGGGCCTCTACTTCTTTCTTGAAAGCTTTTCTGCATTTCTCTCAACTTCATTTTGGTCATTTGCCAACTCTATCAACAAACCTAAAGACGCACGTAATTATTACGGACATTTTGTAGCAGGATCCAAAATTGGTGGCATTCTAGCCGCCAGTGGCATGTGGCTTTTCATGATGATCGGGCTGGGCAAAATGGATTGGCTCACCCGTTATTGTACAAGCAAAAGTACCTGCATATCTGAATCCATTCTACTCACAA
>JBIKTS010000056.1:0-6193 GCA_044347985.1 Candidatus Babeliales bacterium | reverse complement strand
TGTGAATTTGTAATAGTGCTTGAGCTATTTGTGCAGCGTTTTTGGTAGAGCTCCTAATCAAAGCAGTTTGCCCTTCCTGGTTGAAATCATGCTGTTGTAATTCAAAAGCTTCATAAGCATCCATAACCCCTGACAATGATGCGCTTGGGTTAAAACCAGATTTTGCTATTGCGGTATTTAATTTTTTAAGAGCAGTTGTTATTGCTGATTGTTGAGATTGTATCGTAAATGCCCCACCGCTTGCTGAAAGCATTGCAAAGCTTGTGTAAAAACTGAAGAGTAAAATAACGATTACACGCATTCGGGAGTCCTTATAATAGTATACTAGTATGCTGAGCGGGCAGTGTACTGGTCTTGCGAAGAGGACGCATAGAGATTATTACAAAAAGATAGTGGGTGTTGTGATTACCACAACACCCACTATCTTAATTATCGAGACTGATTAGGCTAGTTTTGGAAAAAACAACACCAATTCAAATTGCGCTGTTTCAGGCGCATCAGAACCATGCGTTGCATTGTTGCCAATACTGGTGCCAAATTGTTTTCGAATAGTGCCTTCTGCCGCTTGTGCAGGGTTTGTTGCACCCATCAAATCGCGCCATGCGTTAATAGCATTTTCTTTTTCAAGAGCAAGCTTAATAACAGGGCCTGAGGTGATGAAGTCAACGAGTTCACCAAAGAATGGACGACTTTTATGGACGCCATAAAAGATCTCTGCTTGTGCACGAGGCATACGCATTTTTTTCATTCCAACAATAGTGAAGCCTGCTTTTTCAATACAGCTAATAATTGCACCGGTATGACCAGCCGCAACAGCATCTGGTTTGATAAGTGCGAATGTTTTTTGCATCATATCGATTATTCCTTGTCAGCTTTAATACGATCAGCATGTTCTTGTAATGCTTGTTGCAATACAGATTTCATTGAAGTGACCGCTGGTTTTGCTTCGCTTGCTTTTTTGCGTGCAGTAGCAGCTTCTTGTTGCTGTTTGCGACGCTCAGTGCTTTCAGCAGATGGTTGTCCTTGTTGTGCATTGTAGTTTGGATCAAGCGCTTTGACAGAAAGACCCAATTTGCGATCTTCAGTATTAACCTTGATTACTTTGCAACGAACTGACTCACCAATTTTAACGGTTACGCCATCGTTCAATTCTGAGCTATGGATTAAACCTTCAATGCCATTACCCATGCGAACGAATGCACCAAAGCTGGTAAGTTTTGAAACAACACCTTCGGTAATAGTACCAGCAGGGAATAATGATTCAATCATTGACCATGGATCTTCATTCAATTGTTTGATACCCAAAGAGATTTTTTTGCTTTCGCTGTCAATAGAAATAATGACCGCTTCTACAGAATCACCTTTTTTGTACAATTCACCAGGATGTGAAATGTGGTCAGTCCATGAAATATCAGAAACGTGCACAAGTCCATCGATGCCGTCAGACAATTCAACAAATACACCAAAATCGGTAACGTTGCTGACTTTGCCAGAGATACGATCGCCAGCTTTGTATTTTTCAGTGATCGTTTTCCATGGATCTTGTGTCAACTGCTTGATACTCAATGACATACGACGATTTTGTTTATCAAGGGTAATTACAACCACTTGCACTTCTTTGCCTACTTGGAAGTGGCGATGCAAGTTAGTAATACGCTCTGTCCATGATACCTCTGAAATGTGTACCAAACCTTCAACGCCTGCAGCGATTTCTACAAACAAACCGTATTCGGTAATGCTTGAGATTTTGCCGCTTAATACGCTGTTTAATGGGTAGAGTTTTTCAACTTCATCCCATGGATTGCTTGAAAGCTGCTTGATGCCAAGTGAGATTTTTTCATGTTCGCGGTCAAGGCCAATTACTTTAACCGTAATGCTGTCACCAATTTTGATTAATTCGCTTGGATGACTGACACGGCCCCATGACATGTCGGTAATGTGAAGCAAACCGTCAACGCCGCCGATATCAACAAATACTCCGTAGTTGGTGATATTTTTTGCGATACCTTGGATGACTTGTCCTTCAACGATGTTGGTCATTACTTTTGACTTATTCGCCTGACGTTCACTTTCAAGGAATCGACGACGAGAAATAATCACGTTGCCGCGCTTCTTGTTAATTTTTAAGATTTTGCAGATGATTTCTTGCCCAACGAACTGATCGAAGTCGTTAATGCGTTGTACATCTACTTGAGAACCAGGAAGGAATGCAGGGATGCCAATATCCACGTTCAGACCACCTTTTACCTTGCCAAGTACAATTCCTGAAACCGGTTTATCTTCTTTTGCAAGATCAACAATACGGTCCCACGCCTTCATGGATTTTGCTTTTTGGTACGACAATACTACCAGGCCGTTTTCATCTTCAAGGCGGTCAACAAGCACTTCGATGGTTGCACCATCGGTTAATGCAGCAAGCTCTTGAGAGTTGAATTCGTTATTTGGGATAGTTCCGTATGATTTGAATGCAACGTCTACCACTACACCATTATTGCTTTTACTCAGCACTCTGCCGGTAAACAATTGGCCTTGCGCAACAACTGCGCCATGCTCTTGGTATAAGTTATTTAATGATGACTCTTGCGCAGCGCTTAATGAGAATTGATCTTGAATTAATTCTTCGTTGAGCAGTTGCGTTGCTTTTGCGTCAATAATGTTTTTTCGCATAATTGCAGTTTCGATTCGAGTAGGGCTGAAAGGACTTCAGGCACCGGTTAAAGATGATACTAATAAAAAACGTTAAACCAACAGCGGTTTTTACGCGGGAATGATCATAACAAAGGAATCAGGTGATTGCAAATTCCCCCCCCTCTGGGGGCGCAGGGGTGGATCGCGTCGCTGCGCTCGCGAAGACGGGAGGGATTATTGTTTTGTCGCGTAGGTTTGTATACCGTATCAAGAGTGATAAAAAGTTATAATTAAGAAAAATTATTATGAGTACAAAAAACATTGCTTTATCATTTACTCATCTGCTCAGAGCGCAAAAATCTTTTGAGAAGTTTCGCACCCGGCTTACTGACGAGCAACTCAAAGCGGGGGCAATTAAAGCATTTGAATACTGCTTTGAATTGAGCTGGAAAACTTTAAAAAAATATTTGGAGATCTATGAGACCGAGGAAGATATCAGGGGTTCTCGAGATACGGTTCGAGTTGCTGCTCGGCTGGGTCTTATTAAAAATCCTGAACGCTGGTTTGATTTTATAGAGGGTCGTAATGCCACTTCAAATGTCTATGGGCCTTTAATCGTAGCTGAGATTTTTAACATAGTCCCTATTTTTTTCTGAGGAGCTGGAAATGGTTCTCCAGGAAATAAGACATAGAGTAGAAGATTTCGCTACGCAGTCTTTGCGCGGAGCATAGCGACAAAGCAAACCAGGCTTTTCAGCAGTTTTCAGCTTTTTGTGTCACCTCATAAAGCGGTGGCATCCCTGGGCGATAGCGCTGTTTCTGGATTGTCCAGCTCATGCGCGTCGCGTCACTGAGCGCTTTGGTGATAATTTCTGTATACGCTGGCTGAGTCATGATGCTGGTGTAGGTATGCGATTTCTGAGTTCCTTCAAGTTTTATAAATTGGTTATTCCACCGATGTAGTGTAAATGCGGCGACTAGCAGCCGATAGAGGGGATACGGCTCTTTTTTTATTTTTCTTGGTGTAGGAGCAGCCACGGTGTGTATTGCTGCCGGCGTTATAGAAGGTGTGTACCAATACGCATAGGTACCTACTATGGTCAGTGTGCTGAGTAGGAATATACCGGTAGTAAGCACCATGCCGCGAAACAGACGTAGTGATGGATGCGCGGCGGCACGAAAGATATCTGTGATTGGTGTATGAGAGCCATTAAAAGCACTAGTAATGCCGTACGGTGGTAACTTCAGTTGCATGAGAAGCGCGCAGAGTTCAATGCCTAAATGGTGTGCTTGTGGTGATTGGGAGGGCACAGCAATAAGTATTGAAAATGGTTTTTTATCAGCAGATGTAATCGAGGTGTCCAAAAATGTGCGGAGTTGAAATCCCGCCGCAAGTGTTCCCTGTGTGTTAAGTAGTGGGAGCCGCGGAGTCAGTCGCGCATATATTTTTGTTGGGTTGCCGTAGGGGGCAAGAGTTGCTTCGTGCGCGGTAAGTGTAAGCAGGGTGCGGGGACGTGCCCAGAATGCATACCAAAAGAAAAAGCGATTCATACAAATGATATTGCAGTACTTGCTGAGGATGCATACCTGATTCATACGCTACGCTTTGTGCAAGTGGTGAGCTTGCGTCAAGAGGCACAGGAGGCATCAGAATGCGATCAAGAATTTGCGTAATGTGTGTCACGAACACAATTTCAAGCCCTTCAGGAAGTTCTTCAAGCTCTTCAATATTGCGTCTGTTTTCTTCGGGTACAAATACGCAGGTAATGCCATTGCGGCGCGCGCCAGCAAGTTTTTGGTCAAGTCCACCAATAGCCAATGCGTTGCCTAACAGATCTATTTCACCAGTCATTGCATAGGTATGATGTGCAGGACGATTGGTGAGTGCTGAGACCAGGGCTGTACAGAACGCAAGTCCTGCGGAGTTTCCATCTTTTTCATGGCCGCGGGTCATGTGTACGTGTATTGCTATATGACTGAGCATGTCAGCAGTGATCGTAAATGGGTAGTTTGCGTAGCGGGCTGCGAGCTGAGAAATGTTTGCTTTTATGTAGCCGCGCGCAGCTTGAATTGATTCAGTAGTCATTTGCTTGAGCATGCCGGTGATAGTAAACTTTTCACTTTCTTTGCCGCTATTTAAACTGAGAGTTGCCTGAATTTTGCCGATGCCACCACCACTGGCGCTTGCATACAGACCATTTACAACACCCGGTATTCCTTCAGTAAGTGGCTCTTCGAGGCGTCGTCCTGCTCCAAAAAATGTTGGCAATATTTCAGGGGTTATTGTGAGTGGAGTTCCCATTTCTACTGAGCGTGCATAGCGGGCAATGACCGTTTTGAGTTTGTTGGTAAGCTTTCTCACCCCCAATTCATTGGTGTATTGTCTAATCAGAGCTTGCAGCAGTTCGGTTGTTATGAATGAGCTATCAGTTAAGCCTGATTGTTCAAGAATTTTTGGAATGATGTGCTTAAAGGCGATCTTAATTTTGGTGTTTTCTGAATATCCTTCCATGGGGATAATTGTCATGCGATCAAGAAGTGGGTACGGAATAGTATCTAAGTTATTTGCGGTTGCAATGAATAATATCTTAGAGAGGTCGATAGTGGTTGCAAGATAATTATCAAGGAACTCTTTGTTTTGTGAGGGATCTAAAATATCCAGGAGAGCGTTGGCTACCGCTAATGTTGTAATTTTATCAATCTCATCAAGAATAATAACACCGTCATTACTTCCTGCTTCTTTGATTGCTTGTGCAATAGCGCCCAGCTTGCAGCCGCGATACGCTTGGTCAATCCCTCGGAGATCATCAATTGAGACAATGCCCCCCATTGAGATGCGAGCAACCGGTTTATTAAGCGCGTGTGCTATTGACTGAGCAATAGAAGTTTTACCTACACCAGGAGGCCCGGCAAGGCACAGTGTTGTACTGAGCCCAGTTACCGAACTTTGTTGAGATAGGGTAAGGTAATCAAGGATCTGCTCTTGTATTTTGTGGGCGCCAAAGTGAGTTTTTTCAATTTCTTCAGCAACTGTTTTTAAGTTGTATGCCTTAAGTGCTTTTGTTTTTTTCCATGGCATTGCAAGGAAGGTTGAGATGTATGAATACAGCATGTCATGTTCGGGCGTCCGTTCTTTTGCGGTGTCAAATTTTTCTATAGCGTCAAATAATTTCGTGCGTGCTTGTGTATGAAGGAATGGTTCAATTTCTTTTGCTTTGCGTTTGAATTCGGCCAAATTATTATGCGGCGAGCCAAGGTATGTTTCCAGATTTTCAACGGTAAAGATTACTTCTTCTCCGCGCAGATACCCGCGTGCAAATTTACCGAGCAAAATATTAAGCTGATGGGTGAGGCCGCGTAGACCATCTTCAAAAGTATAATTAGTGATAATTGCTTCAATCACTGCGGGAGTAAATGTTGGTTTTTTGCTCATGAGCCCCATTTTTTGAAGTAAGCGGGGAACAATTTTTGTGAGAGCAATTTCTACTTTTTCTGCTGTTGAGTATGACGGCACCTGGATAATGATCATTCGATCTCTCAGTGGAGCTGGAATTTCTCGCTCATT
>JBIKTS010000009.1:0-16362 GCA_044347985.1 Candidatus Babeliales bacterium | reverse complement strand
ACTTCAGATATTTTTGATTTAGAAAATCCACAGTTTTTTGATGAAAGTAATGTGCCTCTTGAGTGCGACAGTGTTGAGCGCCAAACATATGATGCAAATTTTAATACAGTGTCTGAGCAGCAAGCACAATCGGAAGGATTGGGTTGGGACGCTAGTTGCTCTGAGAGTGGGGAAACAGCTGAGTGCTGTGGTGGAGAGGTATTTTCTAGCGATGATGAGTGTGATGCTGAGAGTGATACAAGTTGTGATGACTCTGTATGGACCAGTGAGACTGATAATGAGTCTGTTGGCGGTCGTGAGCGTTCTGATAGCGGCGAGTCATCAGGGAGTGACTCATTTGAAAGTGATAGTTCTGAAAGTGATAATGAAAGTCTCGGTTCGCATTCGTCAAGTGGGAGTACGTACTCGTCTGCATCATCAGTTAGTATAGATTCGGATGAGTCAGACGACGAGTTTGAAAAGTTTTCTTTGGGGACGCCTGCACTTGATCATATTCAAAGTAAAATAGCGCTTCTCGACTTGTTTTGGGCTCGCCTAGTTAATGGTAAAACCAGTGTAGAATGTGAGTACCATATGCACACGTATTCTCTGTATCTTGCCCAAAATTACAAAAAAGAAGAGAAGGCACTTTATGATGTGTGGTGTAAGAAATGGAAAGTAAAAAAGAAAGGACTTGAGCAATCTAAAGCCAATAGATTGATTGAGAGAGGGTTTTCAGAGGGGGGCGCTTGCGCAAAAGTGGCAAATATTATATATGGATTTACTGCTTTTATTGAGAATTAGATAAAATAAGTTGCAAGGTATTTTATTTTCTGCTTCACTTTTCTTGTGTTGTTGATTATTACAAATCGTATCAATATGAAACACAGGAGCCCCCATCATGAATCATCTTGTTTCATTTTCACCTATTTTTCTTTTAAGTTTTTTATTTCATTTTTCTTTTATATCCTCTTCTGAGGAGCCTTTGTTGACCAGTGAGGAGCGTTTTGCTGCGCAATATGAATCGGACCCGGAATCAGAATATACGTTGTCTGAAGAGGCTCGTAAGACTCTTCTTGAGTTAACTCCAAAAGAGAGAAGGATTATGCTGCATTCGTTGTCTGGTGGCTCATCAGAAACATATGATGACTCTGATGATGATGCTGCAAGTGATATTTCCGATGAACCGTTTGGTGGTATTCCGGCTAAGTTTGAAAAAGTGCCTTTGGTCAGGCATCTTAAAGAATTTATGAATGTTGAGAAAATTCAGTATTATGAATACAAAAAAGCTGTTTTGCAGAATTATATTAGATTATTACTGAGTCCTATTCCACAGATTGCCTGGCTTCGTCAGCTCAATGCAGATCGCTCTCGAATAGCTCGGGACAAAACATTATTTTATTCTCATAAGATATATTTTTGTGTAGGGCGGGTTCCATTGAAAGAAGGTGGTAAATATTACTTTTTTTATGACCCAGAAGATTTTGTGAGATATGGCCCGGCAGAGAGAATGACCGGGAATGTTGTTGATACGTTGAAGCGATTTTACGATCAGGCATCTCATAGTGACGCTAAATTTGAATTTTTAAAATTGCTGTTTCATGCGTTAATGTCCCCTTTGTTTAAGAAACTATTGCCTGCTGGAGCGGTCGGTTCGGAACCGGTTAAACCAGGGTTTGTGCGGTATCAGTTGAACCATCGATTTTTGCGTAAGCAGCTCATTTCATTGTTATATCATGAACTCCCCCAATTTAATGATAAACCTTGTTTTAAAGAGTTTTTAGCTGATGTTGAGAGAGAGTATCGATTTGAATTTGAATCTTTACTTGAAAAAGCTTGTTTCTATCAAGAACCATACCAAAAACCTGCTGATCCTTTAGCATACTATAATAATGAGTTTTATTGTGCAGAGCTTGTGCGCGTTATGCGAAGGCAAACTGAGGCGCTTCGTATTGAGTTATGCGCAAAAGAGTTGTGCCGTCTTGCAACAAGAGGAGATACGAGTGCAGCCCATATGTTGTGGACGAAGATAAAGCAGGGGTGGCGTACGTCGGCTGAGTCTTGGCAAATGGTGCAAGAGGCTTTTACAGAATGCTCTCTGAGAAGTATTGAGCGGCGTGATCCTGAACCGTTTCTGTTTGATGAGGATGCTTTTTTAGGTTTGATTATTGATAATATTGATGAGAATGAAGGACGACTTACTACTCGATTTCGAAAAGAGGGGGAAGGCATGGCTCAATCTCATAAGAAATGGGAGCGGAAAGGAGCTCGCGAGATGAACTGGATTCCTCTTGAATTTAGAAGGGAGTTTAGACGCTCGCCAGAGAATAAAGAGTTTTTGGCATGGAGAAAATTATGGCACGAGCGGAGTGCAGAATCTCGTACATGGAAGAAAGAAGTGTACGATAAAATTAAGCGGTATAAGCGAGATCCGCAGTGCGTGAAAATATTAAGAGATCCTACTTCCGATCCTAGAATGGTTCGTAAAGCAAAGATAGTGTGCGCACTTAATTATAAAAGCTATATTGAAAAAATGGAGGCAATGCAGCCAAAACTGGATGAGTTTTATGATTTCTTTATTGAGTTGCGGCAAGCAGAGTTTGATGCGCGTGGTAAATTTTTATCTCGTAAAGAGCAAGAAGATGCGGTGGTCTTTGCTCAATTGCAACGAGCTATGGCACGCAAAGAAATGGAGATTGCAGCAGAAGAAGCGGCTCGTAAGGCACGGTCGTTGAGGGGACGAATTGAGCGAATAACCACTAAAGCAAAAGCAGGATTTAAGCGTATGTTTTCTCGAGTCCGATCTCAAGATTCTGGGGCTGCATCTGCTGCTGAAGTGCCATCTCATGATGCTCCAATGGCAGGAGCGGGTGCTCCAGGTTTTGTGCCGCGTACTTTGAGTGAGGCACGACGTGACGCAGCCGCAGCAAGAAAAGCGGCACGGCATGATGCTCAAAAAGCAGCTGCTGGGTCTACTGCGGATGGTCGATGATGCAATTTTTAGTTAATAATTTTAAGTGTTTGAGACAGTCAGGTGTATGTATGCCTCAAAAGAGAACAATGGGTTCTTGGTGTACATGTGCTTTCGTGGCGACTGGATCGACACATTTGGTATGGTGAAGGGGGTGCTTAATTTTACTATAAAATTCTTTGAAACATGAATTATTGCGATAGAAGAGTTGGCCCTAATTGTAAATGCTACAATTAGAAAACTCTTAAGTTCACTTACAGCGTTGTGTTAGTATTTATATAGCACAAATAGAATTACCAAAAAAGGAGTATTATCATGAAATGCCTTGTTCAGCAGTCTTTTTTCACACGCGGGGTGCTTTTAGCCCGGTTTGCCTTTGGAGCAATCGTGTGTATGTCTTTTATTTGTGGTCAAGTAGTTTTATCAAGTGATTCAGCATCTGTTCGTTCTGATCGGAGCTCTACAGGCTCTGAAGGGTTTGATGGGGATCTTTCGAGTGCTTCGTTAACGTCGGGTGGATCACTCGGTGGTGCAGGCGGTCCGGGGCGTTCTTTGTGTGGTGTAGTAAAGCGCGGTTACACTGATCAGTACGTGCGTAGTTTGCTTTCCGAAAAGCTTGGTGGTGATTATTCTGAGTATACGACTGCGTGGCGTGATGACGAAATGCCATTTGGGATTGGAAATGAGTATCAAGAATTGCGCATGAGAGGTGATTCTGATCATCGCGATAATAAAAAGTTATGTGTGGTGACTGAAGTTGATGAAAGTCTTGATACTGGTGTCGTTACAACCCGGTTCTATTTATATTCAAGTCATATTTATCCAAAGTCTGGAACTCAGGCATATGACAAATTTCTTGCGCGTCGCCACAAGCGTGAATGTGCCTATTATACTGATGAAAATCGTGATGAAAGAAGCATGAGTGCGAGTCAGTTGTTTAAAAAAGAATTTTCATGGATTTCTATACCAATTAGTGCAACAACTACGGTCTATATTCCTCAAGAAATGCATGAGGTGAAATTTTTAGCAGATGAGTTTGTGCCAAAAATGTTTAAGCGTAAATCGTCTATTACGCTGATGGATAAATTGCGTGCTGCAAAAGTAGAAGGACTATCAGAGCAAGCAGTTGCTCATGCAGTGTGTAGCTTATTTGCATATTTTGCTTTTGAAGGAGCATTGTTCATACCATTTGCTCACGATAGATTTTTACCAGAAAGACTTTTAGGTCAAGTTCATTTAATGCTTGTTGCTGAGCAACTTTTTAAATCTAAAACAGCAAGAGAGTATAGCAAAATGCTACCGCGCTTATTTGAAGAGCAGTGTGCTGCGATGGCGCGTCTATTGTGTTTATGGTTTCTGTCTGACTATCAGTCAAAAGATGTCGTGGTGGGAGCATTGCAATTTTTGAGCTCTGAGCATGGATCCCGAGAAGCAGAGCGATTATTAATCGTGCTTGATGAGCCGCTGGGATTAAGCGAGAAGGTTTGTCACATTCGGAGTGAATTTGATTTAAAAAATCGTGTTGAAGGTGCATTGGAATCAGTTGAACCTAAGGGTGATGAAAAAGCTATGTTGCAAACATATGTCGATGCATTTGCAGGAGTGGCACAAGGTATAAAAGAGTCGCCTAATCAGGCAGCACTTTTATTAGCTCTGTGTGTAATGGCAGAAAAAAATTATGCTGCAGCTCCGTATCCTGCAATAGCGCTTCTTGATATTGTGGGATTGTATAATCAGCCGACAATTGATGACGCAGTTCGTGTTATTGAGCGTATGCGTGATGAAATGTCTGGCACTATGATGCGCGATCGGGCATTACTTTTTGAGATTGAACTGTGCTGGCGTCGATTGAAGAAGCGTCAAGAAGAGTTCGCTTTGACGCATGGGCGCTGGGCAAGTGATTTGAAGAAAACTAATGATGAGTTTGCTGAAATGCAAAGAGAGCGTGAGCATCCGTATGTGTTGCGTACGCCGGCAGTTCGCCGAGTAGATTTAGATGAGTCTGATGCAGCAGTACTGCGTAAGCCACTTCTTGCATATGATTCGTTAGCTGATGACGCAGGCAGTGATGATTCTACCAGTATTGGTCGCGGTCCGGTTGATCGCGGGTTCCACCCGTTTGGTGTATCAAGCGGTAGCACTGTTGATTCTGATGAATAATGATAAGTAATACATACTGAGAGCGTGTGCTGTTGAGTACGCTGACAAATGTTGCCATTTTGTTATACTGCAACAATAAATGCAGTATAGCAAAATGGAGTTTTGTATATGCAAAAACAAAAAAATGAAGAACAAAAAAGTTTTTTAGAGCAGTATTGTATAGATATTACTGAGCGGGCTCATTCAGGCAAGTTAGATCCTGTTATTGGGCGGCATGATGAGATTCGTCGTGTTGTGCAAATTTTATCGCGTCGCACAAAAAATAATCCAGTTCTTGTCGGTGATCCTGGTGTTGGTAAGACAGCCATTGTTGAAGGTATTGCGCAACGCATTATTAGTAACGATGTTCCCGAAAGTATTCAAAATGCTCGCATTTTGGCACTTGATTTGGGGCAAATGATTGCTGGTGCCAGTTATCAAGGCGAGTTTGAAAAGCGGCTGAAAGGTGTACTTACTGATATTGAGAAGAGCGAGAAAAAAATAATTCTTTTTATTGATGAGCTTCATATGCTTGTCGGTGCTGGATCAAGCGGTGGCGGCATGGATGCTTCTAATCTTTTAAAGCCGGCACTTGCGCGTGGTGAACTTCATTGTATCGGCGCAACAACGGTTGCTGAGTATAAAAAATATATTGAAAAAGATGCAGCGCTTGAGCGGCGTTTTCAAAAAGTGATGGTTGATGAACCGACGGTTGAAGATGCAATTTCTATTTTGCGTGGCTTAAAAGAGAAATACGAGATTCATCATGGTATTCGTATTTCCGATGCGGCAATTGTGAAAGCGGTAATGCTTTCTTCACGAATGATTGCTGATCGGTTTTTGCCTGATAAAGCGATTGATTTGATTGATGAAGCGGCTTCGATGGTAAAAATGGCGGTTGATGCAAAACCAGAAGAAATGGATCGTGTGGAGCGCATGATTCGGCAGCTTGAAATTGAGCGTGCTTCGTTGACGAAAGAGCGTGATGAAGTATCGCAGAAGCGGCTTGCAGAAATTAATCAAACATTACAAGAGCGTAAGCGAGAGTTTGAAGCGCTTGAAAAACTTTGGAATGCTGAACGTAAGCCACTGGAAGAGATCAAGGTACTCAAGCAAAAAATTGAAAATGCGCGTAATGATTTTGCTATTGCAGAGCGTGAAGGAAATTATTCGCGTGCATCGCAGATTAAATACGGTGTTTTGAATGATTTAGAAAGGCAGCTTGCAGACAAGCAAAGTGCATTGACTGGCAATACACGTGCAATGATTAAAGAGCAAGTTGATGAAGATGATGTTGCGCATGTTCTTGCACGCTGGATTCGTATCCCGGTTGAAAAGCTACAAGAGTCTGATACTGAAAAATTGCTCCATTTAGAAGATGTGCTTGGTCGTCGAGTAATTGGACAGGCAGAAGCAATAGAAGTAATTGCCCATACTATTCGTGTGCATCGTATTGGGCTGGCGCAGCCAAATCGACCGTTTGGGTCATTTTTATTTTTGGGACCGACCGGTGTGGGTAAAACAGAAATCGCAAAAACATTAGCTGATTATCTGTTTAATGATGAGAGTAAAATGGTTCGCATTGATATGTCTGAATACATGGAGCAGCACTCAGTTTCACGATTGATTGGATCGCCTCCAGGATACGTTGGGTATGAACAAGGTGGTCAATTGACCGAGCAAGTGCGGCGTAATCCATACAGCGTACTTTTGTGCGATGAAATTGAAAAGGCTCATCCTGACGTTCACAATATTTTTTTGCAGTTGCTTGATGAAGGAGTACTTACTGATGGTCAAGGCCGTCGAGTATCATTTGCCAACTGCGTGGTGATTATGACCAGCAATATTGGTTCAGATAAAATTATGGCAGCCGGCAGCGTGACACCAGCCTTGAAGCAGGAACTTGATAAGCAGCTGCTTAAGCACTTTCGTCCTGAGTTTATTAATCGGTTAGACTCGATTGTGTATTTTAATGCGCTGACAGCTGAGCAAGTGCGTGCGATTGTTCGCCTGCAGATTGCTCAAGTCGTGCAGCGTCTTGCTGCGCAACAGATTGCGCTCCAGGTGAGTGAGACTGCGCTTGATGTGCTGGGTGAACTTGGATATACAAAAGAATTTGGTGCGCGGCCGGTTCGTCGTGCAATTATGCAATACATTGTTAATCCGTTGGCATTATTTTTACTTCGTAATCAAGGAGTAAAAGAGGTTTGGATTGATTATAGTAATGGTCAATGGAGTATAGAAAAACAAAAAAATAGTTTACAAGGCAAGGAGTAGTATGAAGCGAGTACAAGTATTGGTAGCCGGTGCATTTGTTGTTGTGCTTGCAGGATGGAATTTATGTAGTGGGGCGGCGGTTCGTGTGCGTGAAGCCGAGCCACACGTAGAAATACATGAAGAGAGTGAGATAGATCACATGGCATTGTCAGATGAGACATCCACGCATTCAATTGGTTTAGATTTTTCATCAGAAGACACCTTAGATTTTGATAGTGAAGAGTTTCAGACGCTTTTGAAGCAATTGCAAACGCATATTGAAGGTCTTAAGGCGAATATGTCAGACGATGAGCAGCAGGCACTTTCTGCGATGGAAGCAGATATGAAAGCACTGGGAGATAAATTAAATACGCTTCGTACAGAAGCAGCAGAATTTGCTCACACAAAAGCAACATACAAAAAAGAAGTGCAAGATTTGCGTGCTCAATTGGCGCATATGGAAGAAGAAAAACAAGCATTGCATGCTACTATTGAAAAGCTTGAGCAAGAGGCGGCTGATGAAGATGAGTTGGCGCATACGCATGAGCAACAAGTTGCGATAGATGCAAGTATTGCGCAGGCAACTGAGGAGCTTGAATTAAAGCGAACTGAAAAGCGTGGAGTGAAGGCGAAATTGCAAGCCCATGAAGCTGAAATTGCAAGTATTGAAAAACAAATGGATGCTCAGAGTGAGTTTGATTTTGGGCAGTTATTTAAAGATATGCCTGATGAGGACCCTTCTGCTGCATTTGCTGATGCGGTAGATGCTGATGAAGTGGTAGCTGAATCAGATGATCAGGAAGAAGTTCTTGATGACTCAGCAGCAGCCGAATTTGGTGATGAATCATTTGAAGATGTGTCAGAATTTGAGGGGACTGCAAGTGTTGCTGCTGCGACAAATGACGAAGTTGTTGATGCTGAAGAAGTTTCTGAACTGATGGAAGATGATACTGAATTTGTTGATGAAATCATCAGCACGGATGATGCTGTAGAAGCGGAGTAATAATAATTTTTTGTATAAATAAATGAAGGGCCGGAGAAATTCTCCGGCCCTTCATTTATTTATGTTTTATTTACGCTGGCATATGCTGCGCAATCCATTCTTTTAGTGCATTTAGCATTTCTGGAGTGAGAGCAGTGCCACCACCTTGAATAAGTCCTGGGCGACCACCACCTTGTAGGCCAATATTTTTGAGCACATTGGTCAGTTCAGCATGTGGCAGTAGTGATGTGTACTGTTTACTTGTCCATGCCACAAATTGTGATTTCCCTGCTCCGTTTGTTGCAACGAAGTAAAAGCCAGCACGTTGTGCATCAAGTGTTTGGCAAATGGTACGCATACTTTCAATATCACTATCTTCAACCATTAAAAAGAGTTTTGGTAGTGAGCTTGTCAGATCAACCGAACGTACAATTGTATCAAGCGATGCGATGAGCAGCTTTTTCTTTGCGGCGCGCAGTTCGCTGTGTAATGCAGCGAGTTCAGCTTCTTGTTTATTGATGGCTTCAATAACGCTGTCTTGTTTTACTTTGAAATGTTCACTGAGATGTTTAACCGTTGCATATGACTGTTGGAACAGTGCAAGCGCTTGTGTGCCGGTAACTGCAACAATCCGACGTGTTCCGGTTGCAAGTGCGGTGTCTGAAACAATTTTAAAACATCCAATAATACCGGTACGCGGAGCATGCGTCCCGCCACAGAGCTCTTTTGAAAATCCGGGAACGGCAACGACACGTACATTTGCTGGGTTATATTTTTCACCAAAGAACGCAATGACCCCATTTTTTTGTGCATCTTCAAGCGTGGTCGTAGAAATTTCTGTTGCGATATCTTCACCAATTTTTTTATTGATTAAGATTTCGATTTCTTTTATTTGCTGTGCTGTTGGTGCTTCATGATGGTTATAGTCAAATCGCAGGTATTCTTTGCTTACCACAGAACCAGCTTGCTTTGCTTGCTTGCCAATTACGTGGTGAAGTGCTGCGTGAAGCAAGTGTGTTGCGGTGTGATTACGCACCGTATCAAGGCGTGCCGCTGCATCAACATTACAAAGTGCTTTGTCACCAACAGCGCATGGACCCATTTTATCAACAGGTGCAAGTTTTACAGCAATTGCTGGATTGAACCGACTACCTACTTTTTTAAGCCCTGCGACGGTATAGGTGTGCTTGTTAATTACTACGGTTCCTTCGTCATCTACTTGGCCACCTGATTCTACGTAGAATGGTGATTCAGGTGTTATTATCCAATGGTGCGTTGCTGTGCTGTGATGCCAAGCAATGCTGCTTTCGGCAGTGAGTGATTCGTAGCCAACAAATACAGTACACATGTCTTCAGGAAATTCGAGCGTATCCTCTGCATCACGTTTACCCAGATTTTGTGAAAGACTTTGTTGTTTTGCCATTTCAGCAGTAAAGCCTTCTTCATCAACGGTTAAGTTGTTTTCGTGAGCGATCACTTTTGTGAGTTCAAGTGGGAAACCATAGGTGTCATACAATTTAAATGCATGCTCGCCACTGAGGCGTGAACTCCCGAGTTCTTCAGTGTGTGTAATATATTTTGCTAAGATTGCTTGTCCTGTTTGTAAGTTATGCATGAATCGCTCAACTTCTTGCTGCCACACAGACACAATTAATTGTTCGTTCAGCTTGAGCTCAGGAAATATGTCGCTATATTCAGCAATGAATGATTTGGCAACAGTTGGCAAGATATCTTTTTTGGATGACAGCTTACTTGCAAACAAAATCGCACGGCGCATAATTTTTCTGAGAACGTAGCCGCGACCATCATTTGCAGGTGAGCAGCCATCAGCCATAAGCAGGCATGATGAACGGATGTGGTCACAGATTACATTGAATGCGGCCATAAGTTTTGGATTGCTTGTAGGAAGAGGGACGCCGGTGCATTGAGCGATTGTTTGTTTTATGCCGGCAAACAAGTCGGTTGCAAAGACAGTTTTTTTGCCTTGCAGTACGCAGCAGAGACGCTCAAGCCCCATGCCGGTATCAACACCGGGTTGCGCGAGTGGAACAAGAGTTCCGTCGGCTGAACGGTTGTACTGCATAAATACCAGATTCCAAATTTCTATGAATCGATCGCAATTGCAGCCAGGCGCGCACACTTCACTGCCGCAGCCAATTTCTTCCCCTTGATCAAGATAGATCTCGGTACACGGTCCACAGGGGCCGGTATCTCCCATTGCCCAAAAGTTATCTTTTTCATCGAGTTTTACAATGCGTTCAGAAGGAATACCAATATGACTGTTCCAGAGCTCATATGCTTCATCGTCTTTATAGAAAACAGATGCATAGAGTTTATGGGCAGGCAAGCCATATTCTTTGGTCAGCAGCTCCCAAGCAAAACTAATTGCTTCTTTTTTGAAATAATCGCCGAATGAGAAGTTTCCGAGCATTTCAAAAAAGGTCAGGTGGCGCGCGGTGAATCCTACGTTTTCCAAGTCATTGTGCTTTCCGCCGGCTCGCACACATTTTTGTGTGGTTGCTGCACGAGTATATGCTCGCTTTTCTTTGCCTAAAAAACAGTCTTTAAATTGATTCATCCCTGCATTGGCGAACAGCAGTGTTGGGTCTTCGGCAGGAATCAAGCATGAACTTGGTTCTATTTTGTGTCCATTACGTTCAAAGTATTGTAAAAATTTCTGACGGACGTCTTTTGATTTCATGCGCGTATGCCTTTCTTGCGGTATGCACGTGCTTAGTGTAACAAAGATGAATTATAGTACAGGTACGGTAAAATAGCCTTATGAGGGGGGTATTTTACCAAGAATTGTGCTTCCTGTCACGGAGGGGTGTAGGGGCAAAAAAGTGCCTAACTTGCATATTATTTATAATCCTATACACTTATTTAGTCTCAATTCTTACAGTTTCGTAGTAAAGAGTTCATTAGATTCTTGCTCGGTGCACTGTAAATAATGGTGGCCGACGCTTACGTATATGGGCTGGACTATACAATAATACTATGTATATAAATAAATAAGTGGAGTATTTATGACACAATTAACTATGAAAAAAATCGCGTTATTGGTAGCGGTAAGTGCCTGTGGCGGATATGTAAGTGCAGCAGGACCAGATGCGAGTGGTGATATGGCTTCTTTGTTGCCATCAGCTAATACTGAAACTCAGTCAAGATTTAAAACTGCACTGCAATTTATCGGCGGTCACAGTAAGACATTACTGGCAGGTGGAGCAGCAGCAGGCTTTTTAGGTTTTGCTGCATATGCAACCTACAAAGTAAAACAGCTGAATAAAAAAATTAAAAATTCTGCTGGCGCACAACGAACCGCTCTTATGAAACTTCGTGCTTCACAAGAAAATTGGGTGTTTTTGAGAAATGTTGCGTATGCAGTGAGCGTGGGTGCTGGTGTTCTGGCTACTTGGGGCGTTGCTCATCACGCAGCAAAAGGTGCTGCATGGACTCAAAAAGATAGTAGTTTGGCAAAGGCTTGTGCATGGTTGTTGGGTGTAACGCCGCCTGCTGCTCCAGGTGATAAGTCAGCTGCTGCATCTCGTCGCCAGTCTGATGCTAACAAAGCTAGTGTTCCAGGCGCTGCTGGTGGTGATAAGCCAGGCCATGATGCTCCAGTTGCTGGTACTGCTGCTGGTACTGGTGATGCTGGTACTCCAGTTTCTCCAGTTGCTACTCCGACTGATGGTGCTGGTACTCCAGTTTTAGATCCTCAACCTGATCTGCATACTGCTGCTCCAGATACTGCTGCTTCTGCTCCAGATGCTTCTGCTGATGGTGCTCCTGCTGATGGTGCTTCTGCTGATGGTGCTCCTGCTGCTGGTACTCAAGATGCTCCAGCTGCTCCTGCTACTGCTGCTGGCCAAACAGGCGAGCAAAACGACTAATACATATTATTTGGTGATTACAACGTAATCACCCCTATACTCTCTGCGGAGTCGGTGCTATAAACACCGGCTCCGTTTTTTGTTGTAATCATCTGGTGGGGTACTATGAAGCACAGTGAACATATTTTAGTGGTGCCGCGTGTGGCGCTTGTCGCGGCTGGTATTCCGGTTGCGCATTCTCTTTTGGGTGTTGACCAAGCAGCGCAGGTTTGTGGCAATTTAGAGCAACTTGTGGCGACTGCGGGCTTGTTTTTACCGCGGTATGCAATGGAGCAAGACCCGACGTATAAGCAGATTATTCCCTATATGGTTTTTTTGTATGAGTGGCAGATATTTGTTATGCAGCGGAGCGCGCAGGCTGGCGAGCAGCGGCTTGCAAGTGCATATACCGTCGGTATTGGCGGTCATGTGCGCGCAGGTGATTTGGGCCCTGGCGGGCTTTCTGCGTGGGGCAAGCGGGAGTTTATGGAAGAGGTTTCTTACGAGGGTGCTTTTGCGTCTATTACCTGTGTGGGTGTGGTGAATGATGAGCGCAATCAGGTGGGTATGGTGCATCTTGGTGCTGTGTATGCGCTCCATGCAACAAGTGGTGCTATTGCGATTCGGTCTGAGCTTGCATCGGGAGTTTTAATGGATCGTGAAGCATGTTTAGCCCACTATGACGCCATGGAGACATGGAGCCAGCAGGTGGTTGATGCGCTGATACAACATAATTATATTTGATCTTTTACCCCAATTTCCTGCCATAACGCATACATCTCTTCCTGGCTCAGCTGTTGCGCGCGAAGCTGCAGTTGCTGAGGGGAGAGTTTGTGCCATGCATGTGGAGTTCGCTTTAGATTGTTGCCTAATGTTTGGCGGGGACTTTTAAAACAGTCGTATACAAATGCCCAAAATGTATCAGGGTCTTGAATAGGCATAATTGTTGTTTTTGGTTGAAACCGCATTAAGCGACTCATGACTTTTGGCGGTGGCGAAAAAAATGAGGGTGGGACTGTATCTGAGAGCGTGAAAGTCAGAGAGTGCTGCAAAAACATAGAAACGGCACCAAATCGCCGGCCAGAAGTATGTGCAATCCGTTCAGCCGCTTCATCTTGAATCATGACCATGCCGTCATCAAAGAGGGGGTGGTTATCAACTATTTTTGCAAAGAGGGGAAAGGTAATAAGGTACGGCAGGTTTGCCATGAGTACCAAGCGACCGTCTCCTTTAAGTTGTGTAAAGTCAAACGTGAGCGCGTCCGCGTGGTGAATAGTCAGACGTGGATCTTGGATGGTATGAAAAATGTGGTTTGCCCAGTCAGCGTCAATTTCTACAACATGCAGCGCTTTGCATTTAGTTTCAAGAAGCGCTCGAGTGAGAATGCCGTTGCCGCAGCCAATTTCTACAATTGTGGTATTTGCATCAATCGGAATAGTTGAGAGCATTCTGTTGATAGGGGTTTGAGAAATGAGAAAATGCTGCCCAAGATGTTTCTTTTGTGGCGGGAGTTGTTGCCGGGAATATGCCATTCTTTACCTATGTCTGTTGTTTGATATGAGATATGGTGTATAGTATACTTATATTTCAATAAAAATTGATCTTTGATATTTTTGTGGGGGCGTTTTGGTTTCGACGTATTACATACGGTTGTACGCGCATGTCGAGTTTGGTACCGGAACTCGTTAAAAAAAGGTGCAAAACAATAAATGCAGAATCTCATGATTCTGCGAATGTACGTTCAAGCTTGTTAATGAATAACTACAAAGAAGTAAGCCCAGCTCACTTTGCAGTAGTTGCGCCATCTTTTGGTGGTTCTTTCGCAGCAGTTGCTGCCTAAGCATTAATAAGGTCTCGTACCTTCGTCTTGTAAAAAGAACCCCGTCTATCTGGTTCTCTTACTCGTATTACCCATGATAGAATCACAGCACAAGGTTTTTTAGTTGTGTACTGTTGTGATATACAAAACTAGCCCATACATAGTGCAGAGTTTGCGATGCGGTATGTATGCGGTAATAAGCGCAAACTAACATGGAGTTGCGGGCAGCTACGTGTCTTACGGACATGGGTTCAAGTCCCATCGCCTCCACCAATAAATTTAAAAAATAGTCCTGTGAAATAAAATAGCACTGAGTGGCAAAAATACCGTAGCCGTTAAATTATTAAGCAGTATTCGTTTGTGCCATATGTCTTTGCGATGAGCGAAGCGAAGAAGCAATCCAGTTGTCTAGCGAGTAGTGCGGTGTATTCATTTTATATAAGTCTGGATTGCTTCGCGATGCTCGCAAAGACTCTGAATAAGCCAAATTTGATTCAAACTTTTAGTGAGCTTGCGTGCTTCGAGCGAAGCCAAGAAGCAATGTAAAATCTTGGTCATAATTTCTTAGAATCTAATAACTACTTTTCCGTTTATATATCGTTCGGCATCAAGAGCGGCCATGCAGCCTTGTCCTGCAGAAGTAATGGCGTGTCGGTACCGAGAATCAGCAACATCACCGGCGGCAAAGACGCCTGGAATGCTGGTAAGCGTAGTGCCTGGTTCTACAACAATGTGTCCTGAGGGCGTGAGCGCCAAGTCATTTTTAAAAAGTGCTGTATTGGGAGCGCCGCCGAGCGCTAAGAACACTCCATCTGTGTGTGCAGTGGTTACAGCGCCAGTTTGATGAGCAAGGGTAATTGTGAGCAATTGAGACGCTGTCCCACTTAGTTCACGTACAGTGTGCTCATATTGAATAGTGACACGAGCGTCATTAATAATGCTAGTTGTTGCAGTATCGGTGGCAGTAAGTGTTGCAGCAGCTTGAACAATGGTGATTGTAGAAACATGTGGCAGCAGGCGAGATGCAAAGTGAATTGCGCTGTTGCCGCCTCCAATAATATGTACTTGTTTTCCTGCGTATGAGGCCAGATTTTCAGGGAGCGAGGTATATACGCCGTTGTTCCAATAGGTTGTTTCGCCTAGACAGTTCAGGCGACGTGGCGCTGTGCCGCAGGCAATAATCACTGCATCGGCTGCAAATTGTGCGCCACTGGAGACAGTAATAATTTTGTGAGATGTGGCGAGTGATGCATGTGTTATTATATCAGGAAGAAGGTGCGCGCCCGCGTTTCGGGCATGGGTTTCAAGGTCACGCATTAATTGAGGACCTTCAATAAGTTCTATGCCTGGCCAGTTGCGTACACTGTTTGTCCTGAGCAGTTGTCCACCAATTGCTGATCCTGTAATAACTAAAGGGTTGAATTGTGCGCGAGCAGCAAATACTGCCGCGGAGAGGCCCGCAGGGCCACTTCCAATGATAATAATTTGATGATCTTTATGCATGACTATATTCTTTTGCGTACTGTTTTGGTCGATGAACTTTGAGGTGAAGGGCGTCTTTGAGGAGTCACTGGAGGACGTCTGCGCCGGGTAAGTAATGTTTTTTTGTGAGCTTCTTTAGCCGCAGCTTTTTCTTGGGCGATTCTTACTGCTTCAGCTGATGTATTATCGTTTGAAGTAGTGACATTCGATTGTTGAGAAGTAGATGTAGTGGTAGTGCTTGCACCACTGCTGGAATTATTTGAAGCAGTTGTTGTGGGAGGCGTTTGATTTTCAGCTTGTGTTGCTGTAGTTGTAGCAGCTTTTTCCTGTTGAGCAAAATGCTCGGCAGCTTCTTTGCGTCTTTGTTCTTCTAATGCTTGTTGTGCAGCAGCTGCCTCAGCATCAGCAAGCGCTTTGTCAGCAGCGACTTTTGCGGCAGCAGCATCGGCGAGAGCTTTATCGGCCGCAGCTTTCTCTTGAGCAGCTTTTTCTGCTGCGATTCGATCAGCTTCAGTCTTATCAGCCGTAGCTTTATCGGCAGCAGCATCGGCGAGAGCTTTGTCGGCAGCAGCTTTCTCTTGAGCAGCTTTTTCTGCTGCGATTCGATCAGCTTCAGCCTTATCAGCAGCGACTTTTGCGGCAGCAGCATCGGCAAGAGCTTTATCGGCAGCAGGTTTCTCTTGAGTAGCTTTTTCTGCTGCGATTCGATCAGCTTCAGCCTTATCAGCCGCAGCTTTTGCAGCAGCTATAGCTGTTGCTGCATTAGCAATATTTGCAAGAACTTGGGTATTATTGGCAATAACAGAATCGGCAAAGTTTTTGGCACTTTGAGCCTCTGTTGTTAAATTAGTAGCGATTGTTGGGG
>JBIKTS010000054.1:0-6289 GCA_044347985.1 Candidatus Babeliales bacterium | reverse complement strand
AAATATTCTTTACGGTATCTTAAAACTGTTCCCGGGTTGTTTGCTGATGCAGCAACAACCTTGCAACTGAGAGCTCGTGAATTTCATGGTATGCTCTATGAAAAGACGTGTGCTATTTGGGATATGATATCATCAGGTGAATGGTATGCGACAAGTAAACGCATCGCTCTTGAGTTGTATGGAAATATATGCGGGATACTGGGTCGTATTTTTCACGATGCAGGTAAGGCGGCTGATCATGTAGCAACGCGGGCGACTGAAGCAACTGAGTCTGTACCGCATACTGCGAGTGCTGTATCAACTGTTGTCTATACCGTTGTTGCTTGGATTGTTGATTCTTGGATTTCATTGGGAGCAAAATTATATGCTTTTGCTCATCCTGGTTTAATTAAAATACAAGAATATACTCAAATTATAGTCTGTGCTGCAGTGAGTTTTGCGGCTGATGCGTATGCAGTTGCGCGTCGTTCAGTGGCAGGAACAGATGATTTAATGCGAGGCGTTGCATGTACCGCGTGTGCTTATGCTTCGATGACGTATAAATCGGTATTAACAGCTCTTTCTACTGCTGGCGTTGGATTATATCAACAGGCACGCGCTGCATGGTTTTCGTGGTTCGCGCCCCAAGCTGTTTTAAAAGATAATACAACTATAAGTAATGAGTCCTCTAGTGAGTCATCAGATACTAAGGAGAAGAAAGTTGGAATGAAAGAGCGCGCTTTGCAGTACGCTCATAATGCAATTGCGTGCGTACGCGAATATGCTTCTCTTGGGACAGCGTGGGTGCATGCTGGGGCAGAGCGGGTGGCGCAACTGTTGCAGGCCGTGTATAATAAAGCATATATGTCGCTGGTAACAGTGACGGTACATGAAGCAGCTCCTGGGGCATAATATTGCCTTTCGAAAGAAAAAAATGAATCGATTATATGCGCCTTGGCGATCGTCATATATTGTTAAAGAGAAAAGCTCTCAGTGTCCGTTTTGTGTTGCAGCAGTCAGTACCGACGATAAAGCCCAATATGTTTTATGGCGCGATCAGGATGTTTTAGTGCTTTTAAATAAGTATCCATATAACGCCGGGCATTTATTAGTGATCCCAACAATGCATTGCGGCACTCTTGAAGGATTGACTTCTGCAGTTCGTGCGGCATTGATTGAAGCGGCGACTGTGTGGAGCGGAATTGTACAGCGTGTTTTGGGGTGTCAGGGTTTTAATATTGGCTTTAATTTAGGTACCATAAGCGGAGGGAGTATTCCTGAGCATATTCATTTGCATGTGCTGCCACGTTGGGCGGGGGATACTAATTTTTTGGCTACTCTTGGTGAAACAAAGCTGATATCTTTTAATCTTGATGAAGTGTATCAACGACTGTTGAACCACTAAGTTCTCTTGGGCCACTGAGTGGTGAAGGGAAGAGCGTAGAGTGTATTGGTTTGTCTGGTGGCGTGCCGGGCGCACTCACGCCTCCATATGTGGTTGAAGATGCAGTAGATTCTCTGTCTGATTCTTCATCATCGCTTGCTGGGGTGCTTACCGGTGATATAGTAATAGTATGTAAGATAATTATCGCAGCTCTGGTATCGATTACTTCCAAGTTGAGTGCTGGACATTGAATAATTGCAAGAAAAAATCGACAGAGAACTTCTTCAAGATGAGCTATTTGGGGGTGCTGTCTCGGGGCGAGTGAAAGTTTTCTATACAGTGCTGCTGCACCATCAAGTGCTTTTTGTATGAGGGTATATTTTGCTGCAGCGTATTCTATGAGTTCTTCTGATTGTTTAGGGTCTGTGATGTATGCGGTATAGTCGAGAATTTGTTGCGTATACCCAGACACGCGTTCAAGAAGAATTGGGAGTAGTTCTTCTGTATCAGTCGTTATATGGTTGTTTGGCCAGGCTTCATCTAAGTAATATTCGATAATATCGGGACGCAAGGTGTGATATGCGCGCGCTACTATTTTTTCTAGCTCATCGTGATAATCAATACATGGCCTCTGTTCTTGTGATGCGGCTATAGAGGGGGCAATAGAGAATAATATGAGAATCGTGAGATATATTTGCATGGCAATAAATCTTTCTATGAAATAGCTGGCATTTGGTAAGCATACGGTATGGTCAGGGGGCTTTGCAAGGAGGCATGAAAAGAAAAAAGAGCTCTCTTCTTTGTATCGTTTTGAATGTTGAACTCAGTTTTGCATCTGCTATACTCGCATGAAGTGGGATTATGCAGGGTATGCATAAGTGATTACACAGAAAGAAGTTATATGAATGTATGGAAGTTAAGTATTGCGGCAGTTGCTGGTGTGGTATCCGGTCTGTGGGGACAGTCGCTTGTCATGATGATGGCAGATCATGCCGCCACGATTATTAAAAATTTGTTAGAGCTGGTGAGTTTGCCTATTATTTTTCTTTCAATTGTTTCATCAATTGCCGGTATGGAGAGCGGCCGCGATGCTCGTGTTATTGGTGGGCGGGCGCTCCGGTATACTGTAGTGACTACGCTGCTTGCTGCAGTTATTGGCCTTATTTTATTTTTACTGATTGATCCAGTAGGTACCATTAATTTGACTGCGACAAAAACGGCAGCGCTTGCTGATTTAGGACAGGGTACATCATATATGGATTTCTTACTTGCCATGGTTCCTTCCAATTTAGTTCAGGTTTTTAGTGGACAGGGGAGCGTCATGGCGGTGGTGTTTGTGGGATTGCTGTTCGGAGCTGCAATTATTTCGCTTCCTGCACCTGAACGAGCGGTGCTGAACACTGGATTTAGCGCTTTGTTTAGTATGATGATCACTATTACACGGTTTATTCTTCGAGTCATGCCTGTTGCGGTATGGGCTTTTACTGCACTGTTTGTGCAAAGTACGCAAGGTAATGCTGCAAAACTTGCAACAATTGGATGGTATGTTGTGACTGTTTTGGCTGCCAATATTGTGCAAGGATTTTTGGTATTGCCAGTATTTGTTTGGCTCAAAGGATTATCTCCGTATCGATTATTTTGTGCATTTCGACCAGCACTTGGTCTTGCATTTGTTTCTAAGTCTTCCAATATTACATTACCAGTGACACTTGAGTGTGCACAATCGGCCGCAGGTATTTCGCCGCGTATTGCACGGTTTTGCTTGCCGCTTTGTGCGACAATCAACATGAATGGATGTGCCGCCTTTATTTTAATTACCGTTTTATTTGTTGCTACTTCAAGCGGGATGCATCTTTCTCCTTTTGATTTACTTGCGTGGGTTGTGCTTGCAACCCTTGCTGCAGTTGGGAACGCAGGCGTGCCAATGGGATGCTTCTTTTTGACGAGTGCGTTTTTATCACACCTTCATTTGCCGCTTGAATTGATGGGTTTGATTTTACCGATTTATGCGTTGATTGATATGGTTGAGACCGCTTTGAATGTTTGGTCTGACTCGTGCGTAACTGCTGTTGTTGATAAGGATTTGAAGGGGTATCATGGTTAATATGCGCACGATTGGATTATTTTCCGCTATTCTGATTAATATTAACGTGATTGTTGGGAGTGGAATTTTTATAAATTTGTATCCATTTATTCGAATGGGTGGATCAGGTGGATTTTTGGCATATATTGCAGCCGCCGCATGTTTGCTTCCAGTAGTGCTGGTTCTTGCCTCTCTTGCTCGTCAGCACCCTGAAAGTGGAGGGTTGTATGTGTACACAAAAACATATTTACATCCATTTGTTGGATTTTTATGCGGGTGGGGATATTTTGTCGGCAAATCAGTCTCAGTGGGAATGATGGCACATATTCTTGTCTCACTGTGTGAGCGACTTATGCCGAGCATTCTTGTGGTTCCGCATGTGCTCTTAGTTGCATTTTTGTTAGTAATACTTGCGGGTGCAAATATTGTCGGCGCGTCGCTGCAAGGGCCTGTACAGCGGCTATTTATCGCAGCAAAAATTATTCCTGTTTTTGTTATGATTAGTTTTTTGGCATGGCATGGTGTGCAGGTGCCGGTATCTTTCGCTGCCATTACACCTACTTCACTAAGTAGCATGGTACCGATTGCACTCTACGCAATGATTGGATTTGAAGTAACTTGCAGCATAGCCCATTTATTCGTGAGACCTGAATATACAATTGTGCGTGCATCTCTGTATGGATTTTTGGCCGTTGCTGCATTGCTCGCAACGTTTCAATTTTCTGTTGCGGCGCTTTTGCCAAGTGCCTTACTTGGTGAAGCGGCCAGCACTCCTGCAGCTCAGCTTATTAGTATTGCTGGCATATATGCGCCAGGAGTATCGTTTATTTCTTGGCTTTTAACAGTATGTGTCTATGCGTCGGTATTAGGGGGAATGTTTAGCATTTTGACGAGCAATTGTTGGAATGTGTACCGTCTTGCTTTACAGGGGCACTTACCAGCCCGGTCATTTTTAACACGATTGACGCGAGGAAATGTGCCTTGGGTTAGCTTGCTTGCTGAGGTCGGGATTGCAGTATGTGCGGTTGCTATAACCAGTCAGCAGGTCCCACTGCAGAAAATGTGTATTTTGTGTGTAGTATTTTCTTTTTTATGCGCAATGCTTGCTGCGCTTCGGGCACGACGAGCTGATGGCTCATGGTTGATTAATCCAGTAATTGTATATGCTGCCGTTGTTAGTACTTTGGGACTTTTTGGACTGACACTTTATCAAATTTTTCTACATGGGGTTTCGGTGCCTTACATTCTTCTGTGTGGAAGTGGCGTTGTATGCGCAGCATGGTATCAATTGGTTGGCAGTCGCGTATAATGGTTGCTATAGGTAATCACTTGATTACTGATTCTTATTTTTGCTTATTTTATATAATTTTTACCTGTATAAAAATGTAGGTTTTTATTAAGATAACTTGTTTTTCTTGAGAATGAGCTTACACTGAATACAAGTGTGTTTACTTACGTTGATCTATTTTGGGGTATACGAGCAAAATAGTAACATTATAGTCTTAAGGAGTGCTTATGTTATATCATCAACAAAAAAGTAATGATAAAAGTGTTCGTGGGGGGATTATGGCCGCATTTGATATGCATGTAGTGCTGAATTCTTATAAATTAATTTTGGGTATTTTGCTGGTTCTTGTAGCTGGATTTTTTTATTTACGTCAGGCTGGCTTCTTTGCCCCTGTTCGTAAATGTGTTATTGCGGTGCTTACTTTTGATGCGCCATTTTTTAATCAAGTGACCGAAGGTATTGAGTTATTAAAGCCAAAAGATGGCAATGTTGTATATCGGTTCAACTATTTCCATGGGCTTTCAATGGATAAGATTGCATTGCAAGGGATTGTGGATGAAATGTTTATGTCAAAGCCAGATTTGATTATCCCTATTGGTGTTACGTTTGCTCAGTTGTGTGTAAAAATGGCTAAAAAACGTGGATACACAACTCCCATAGTGTTTGCAGGTCCGGGAAAACCTTTGGAACAGGAGTTGGTTACTTCGCTTGAGTCGCGTTCAGAGCCAGTGACCGGTATTGCGCTTGCGCCTATCGATTGTCTCAAGCAAGGGGAGTTGCTTTTGAAATGTAAGCCAACATTAAAATCTGCGGTGATTCCATTTAACCCTACCTGTTCGGGGGGAATATTGGAGTCGATGGCACGTGAACTGGGGGCATTTCTTGAGAGTCACGGTGTTACTGTGTATATTCTGCCTATTTATCAAGTGAGTGATACCAAGTCAGTTTTGGCTCCATTTATGTCTCGTGTTGATACCGTTATCTGCTTAGAAGGTGATACGATTGATGACGTGAATACTTTGCTCGTTAAAATGTGCACACAGCATAATGTTACTTTGTTTGCAAAAGATCTTGAGTGTGTTGCTGATGGCGCGGCATTAGGATACGGTGTGTATGCGGTGCAAATCGGTGCTGCGGCGATGAAATATGCCATTACTATTTTGACGCAAGATGCTCATCCAGGTTCTTTGCCGGTTATGTTTATTGATAAAGTTCGTAAGCTTGGTTTGAATACCAGCACTGCACCATCTCAAGGGATTGTTATTAATCCAACATTACTTCGATTGGCTGATCGATTATATAAATAAATTATGAGCCTGGCGCCTGTATGTCACTTGTGATTTTGACAAGATCATTTTTGATACATGCTTGAAATTCTGGAGAGCAGCGATTCTAGTCAATGATGTCCACTGTGGACGGTAAGTTTGAATTGTAAAAATCTTCTTTGATCGTGCTGATAGTTTTTCTTGGGATGGGATCTAGGCAGCACAGATCCAGGTCTGAAAATTGGCCAGCTGTTCTTTTTGCTCGAGATCCATAGACGTAAAATGTATAT
>JBIKTS010000007.1:0-18754 GCA_044347985.1 Candidatus Babeliales bacterium | reverse complement strand
GAGGATTTGGATAGCGTAAAAAATACCAACACGATCCAGCCCATTGCGGCATGGTATTTGTTTCACGCTTACCAGGACCACCACACTGTGGACACTGAGTATTCACCCACCAATCAATAGCAGCAAGTGGCGATTCTCCCGTACCCGTTGGCTCATATTCTTTCACATCAGGCAATGCAATAGGTAGCTGCTCTTCAGGAACTGGCACAATACCACATGACGCACAATGTACTAATGGAATTGGCTCGCCCCAATACCGTTGCCGCGAAAACAACCAATCTCGCAATCTAAAACTCACTTGCTTTTGAGCAAATCCTTGCTGCTCACTATACGCAATAATTTCAGCACGACACGCGCCCGCCCGACGCCCTGCAAATGATGTTGGCGCAAGTAAGATACCATTAACCATGTCGGTGTAGCAGTACTCGAAATTCTTTACTTGCTCAGCAAGAATAGGATCTTCTGGAACAAGTACCACGGTAAGCGAAATATTATATTTTTTTGCGAACGCAAAATCACGCTCATCATGCGCCGAACACTTGACAACACCAGTACCATATTCTGCAAGCACAAAACTTGCTACCCAAATAGGAAGTTCTTTTCCACTCACTGGGTCAATAATAAATCGGCCGGTAAAAATACCCTCTGATTCTTTTTCTTCCACCCGACCACGCGCATTGCGCTTGGCGATCAAATCATTACAAAACGCAAGAATCTCATCGCGATTTGATACTCCTTCAAGCAATGCCGGAAGTAACGCATGATCAGGAGCAATAGTAACAAATGTATCTGCAGCAAATGCTTCAAAATGAGCACTAAATGTTTGCAATGAAAGATGTAATCCTTTTACTGGAGCAGTAAACAGCAACCCTTCGCTCTTACCAATCCAATTCGCTTGCATTAACTTTACTTTTTCTGGCCAATCAAGCGTATCAAGATCGGCAAGTAAGCGATCTGCATATTTTGTGATGCGCAGTACCCACTGGCGCACATCTTTTTTAAGAACCTGAGTTCCACATCGCTCACACCCACCATTCACAACTTCTTCATTTGCGAGGCCGGTCAAACAAGATGGGCACCAATTAATAGGCAGCACTGCTTCATATGCAAGCCCTGCTTTATACATCTGCAAGAAGATCCACTGCGTCCATTTATAATATGAAGGATCAGTCGTATTCAGTTCCTTAGACCAATCATACACCGCACCAATAGTCGCAAGCTGACGTTTAAAAGTTGCAATATTACGCGCTGTACTAATACTTGGATGAATTTTTTTCTTAATCGCGTCATTTTCTGCCGGCAGTCCAAAGGCATCCCAACCCATTGGATGCAATACCGAGTATCCTTCAATTATCTTTTTACGCGCATATACATCAGAAAATACATACCCCTTCCAATGTCCTACATGGAGACCAGACCCCGAAGGATACGGAAACATATCTAAGCAATAATACGTCTTATCGTAATCAACAACGTCAGAAGCAAGGAACGGTGCTTTCTCCCATAACTCACGCCATTTAGCTTCAATATGCTCATGATTGTACGACTTCATAACGACTGTTCCTTATTTGCTTGGAAAAGAATTTTTAAGAAATGGGCGCAGTATACCACACACATCAACACACGACCAGGCGCAGCAAAGAAAAGCTTTTTTGGCTTATCGTTCATTTTCTGGCTGAAAATTATTTATACTGATAATCAAGAGCGGAAAATTAAAAAACGCTTATTTTAAAAAGTATTTCTTAGTTTTTATAATAAAATGGGGCGATATGGAATTTTCAGCAAAAAAAATTCTTATTATTTTCTGTCTGATGTTTTTTGGAGGATTGTTGCATAAAAAAACATCAGCGCAGAACTATTTTTTTGCCCACAACTATTCTTCGCATCCTAAAAACACTCCCCACAATGATCCTTCACGCTCAACGGCAACTCCTAAAGAAGCTGAATGGACCTTTCTTATTTTGATTCATGCGAGCAATAATCTAGAAAGCTTTGCACAACGAAATATAAAAGACATGATGAAGTGGGGTTCAACCTCAAATGTAAACATACTTGTCGATCTTCATAAAGCTGGTGATAAATCATGGCGCTATAAAATTGAACAAGGTTCGTGCATTATTGATACTGTAGAGACAAGACATAAACATGTCTCTATTCAAGATGAGGTCCTTAGTACCGCTGAGTGGGCATTTACTCAATATCCAGCAAAAAAATATGCCGTTATATTTTGGAACCACGGGTATGGATGCCTTGAACCAGATCTTGAAACAGGCCCCCAATCATACGCACGCGCCTTGAGTAATAATTGGCGATCACCGCTCGAAGGCTCCCAATCACCACAACTACATAGTTCGCGAGCAATCCGCAACAGCATTCCTGTTGATCGTAGCATTCTTTTTGATGACGAGCGTAACACATATTTATCTAACGAAGGACTGCAAAATACCTTAAAGCAGATTTCTGAGCGCTATTTAAAAGGACAAAAAATAGATCTTATCGGCATGGATGCTTGTTTAATGGGAATGATTGAAATAGCAAATCAAATTAAAGACTACGCCCATTACTTTGTCGCTTCGGAAGAATTTGAATTTGCACATGGCTGGCCCTATGGTGCAATTATCGAAAAATTAACTACCCAATCGCTCACCGCTAAAGAGCTAGGTGAATATATCGTCAAAGCATATGAAAATTACTATAGCACAAAGACAAGCTACTTCACTCAAGCCTGTATCGATCTCAGTAAAATTTCAGCGGTTAAAGACAATATTGATCTACTTGCTCAGCTCCTATTGCGGGGTTACACACAAGATCCCGATCGTGTTAAACTTTTTATTCATCAGGCTCGTAGTCAAACGCTATCATTCAGCTTATCTGATTACATTGATATAAACTCACTATACCAAGAACTTACAAAGGTCACTCAATACGCGCTTGATAACCCATACACAAAACCAACACCTGTCCCTCGTATTAATCAAGACATTTTCACCCTACTCCATGCAACTCTGACACAAGGAATAAAGTCCATTAAAGAAGCTGTTATTGAAAATTGCGCTGGACGCTACTTAGCACGAGCTCACGGCCTATCAATATACTTTCCGCATCGAGTATTAGATCCATCATATATGCAAAATGATTTTGCACAAACTACCCAATGGCCCCATTTACTCGCAAAGCAAATGACTTAAAATTGCCATGAAAGTCCTGCTGACACCTGATGAAGCTTTGCTGCATGAGAATTAGCAACACAATAATGAAGACCTAGATTAAAGACTGGCGCATGCCTCATACGAGGAAATAAATCACGCAGCTCATATTGAGCAGCAAACAACAAGTACATTCTATTCCATCCCGAATACGCTTTTTTCATTTTTCGTTGGGCCACAATCATGCGCTGCGCATCGTTATATCGGGCTTGCGCACCAAACGAACCTTCAGGAATAGTTGTGCGCGTCAAATAACTCTCCACAGAAGGATTTTTCCGCAAATCATACAATGTATCACTATAGTGTTTTAACCACGAAAACCCAAAAGATAGATGAAGGTGATCAATAAAATGCTGGAATGAAAGAGAAGGCTCACACGAAATACTTGCTCCCGGAGCAGTGCGTACTGGTGCAACCAACGCGCCAAATGGAGCCGCTTCTGAATACACAGGCAGACGTTGCACATATTCAGAACGTGATTGCCCTGTTACCGTAAACGGCACCTGTACCCATATACCTTCCTTAACCTCAAGACGCGGAAGAAACGTATATGCAAAACCCCAAGAACCTGCATTTCCAACCGCGAATGAGGCAGGATATGCACTATCATTTTTGACTCCGGTTGGAGCACTTATTGTGATTCTGTGACCCATCTGAATTGTACGTAAAAGCCAGACTCGCGACCATGTTTTTACCTGCTCCATCCACACACTAATATCGCCAACCCCATTCACAATCCAATCTTTTTGCACCATACCCAGGTCAGCATGTACCATCTGGCGAAACCGATGCGCTTGTTCTATTTGAGGAATTGATTCGGCAAGCATTTGATCAGCAACCGTAACAGGAAACTGATAGCGCTGACGAGCCTCTACGTGCCATAATGGCAAAGAAAATCCACAGGAAAATCCGTAACGCAGCGGTAATCGCACTGCAATATCAAGTCCATACAACGATACGCTACTCCGCGCTCCAAATAATAATTGCCGAGTCGCCAAAGCGCTTCCTCCTGTTTCACGAACAAATGGTGAAACAAAATGAGAATTAGCTTCCTGCGCAGAAGAAACAAGCTCATGTAAATCATACCAACCACCCATCTCCATCAATCCATCAAATCGATATGTTTCCTGAAGTGGACTAAACTTTGGTGCATCTGTTGACGGTGAAATTCCCTGGGTATTTGGCCGCTCTTCTGGTTGATCAAATAATGCTGAAGCCCTCGAAGCATGCCCAGCACTCGCACTCACCGTTATGATCGGGCGCGATTCTCCACTGATAATTTTATCAAGCGAGGTCATACAAAATGAAGGAATATAACGGTTCACTAATGGACCACTCCCCTGCAATGAACATGAAAACGCAACGCTAAATACAATAATACGTATATTCATAAAAATCCTCACGAGATGGCATAGTAACAAAACCACAATGGGGGGATAACATATCTGATAAACTAAAAAGAACAAGAATTTTGAATGACAACCGACTAAGTTTTTTCTTACCCCCTCAGTTTATGTAGAATTTGCTGGGAATGTTTGAATAAGAATAAAAAATGAGTAGAATGTTGGCATTGGTTTCAAACATCAATCTTAATACAAAGGTCTCACGTATGATTATTTCTCTTCTTATGTTCTTCTTTATCTTTTTCGCTTTGATTTTGGGCATCTTAGTAATGCTACAACAAGGAAAAGGCGATATGGGCCTTGGAAGCCTCAATAGCAGCAAACAAGCCTTGTTCGGTGGATCTGGCGGCCAAACCTTCTTTCAAAAAATTACGTGGGTTTTTGGTGGATTATTTCTTGCTGGCTCACTTGGCTTAACCGTATTAAAAATGCGACAACTTGACTCCTCTCGCGTAATTGTGTCACAACAAACGTTACCGGCGCCAGTCGCACCAGCAGAGGAAACTGCCGAGTAATAACCCTCTGCTCCAAAGAGAGCTTATATGGTCATACATTCGATTAACACGTTGGGGCTTTATTCCCAAAAAGTTGTGCATCAATGCGGCGTATTTGCTCTATTTATTTTGACAGCACTCCGCTCTTTTATACAAAAAGGAGTCAGTACCTCAAAATTTCTTGCTCATGCTAATTTTATTGGAGTCAATTCGCTTCTTGTTGTTATGACAACAGGTGCATCCGTTGGATCGGTACTTGCACTCCAAACACATCTTGGCCTTAGTCGTTTTGAAGCATTTGAATTCATAGGCCCAGTTGTGTTTATGGGAATGGTTCGCGAGTTTGGCCCAGTACTGAGCTCAATCATGGTTGCCGGGCGTGCCGGATCTGCGATTACCGCAGAAATCGGCACTATGCAGATTACCGAGCAAGTTGATGCGCTCCAAACGCTTGGAATTAATGTTCAACAATATCTTATTGTGCCTCGCATCGTAGCCGCCACAGTTGCAATGCCCCTCATCTCACTTTTCTGCTCACTTTGCGGGATTATCGGAGGGTATATTGTGGCCGTTGGATGCCTCAAAGTGAATCATGAGCTCTATATAGCTTCAATCCAAAAAAACGTCGTAATGGCAGATATTTTCCATGGACTGGTCAAGTCGATAGTGTTTGGATTTTTGGTAGGCAGTATTTCCACATTTAAAGGATTTATGACGCGTGGCGGCGCACGCGCTGTTGGTATTGCTACTACCCAAAGTGTTGTGAGTGCTTCACTTGCAACACTAATCGCCGATTATATTCTCACCTCAATCTCAAATTCATTATGAAAAAAACACCGATCGTCCAACTCATTAATCTTCATAAAGCATTTGGCTCAAAAGTTATTAATAAGAACCTTGACCTGTCGGTGATTGATGGTGAATTTCTCGCAATTATTGGCCGTTCAGGGGAAGGTAAATCAGTCCTCCTGAAACAAATGGTTGGACTAATAACACCGGACAAAGGGACAGTAATTGTAGACGGCATCACTGTGAATGACCCCACCGACCCAACCGCGCATGCACGAGTATTTGAATCATGCGGATATGTTTTCCAATTTGCAGCGCTTCTCGACTCCCTTACCGTATTTGAAAATGTTGGAATCACCCTCCTTGAACAAGGCGTCTCTCCTCGAGAAGTTCTTCCTCAAGTAAAAGAAAAACTTCGAGCTGTTGGACTTGATCCTGCCATTATTCACCGCCATCCCTCAGAGCTATCAGGCGGAATGAAAAAACGTGTCGGCTTGGCCCGCACCCTCATGCGAAGTCCCAAAATTTTGATTTATGATGAGCCAACAACCGGACTTGACCCTATTTCAGTGCGGATGATTCATGAACTGATGCGCAAAACTCATGATGAAAACAAAACCACTACTATTGTAATCTCCCACGATCCAGACATATTTAATTATGCCGACCGCGTCGCCATGCTCCATGAAGGTCGTATTTTATACATCGGCGATGCTAAAACAATTTGGCAGGAAAAAAATCCGTACATCCACCAGTTTGTCCGCGGCCTTTCAACCGGTCCAATAACCATGACCTCTGAAAAAATCAAGACCTAGACCCCCCGCACGCAATATACAACACCCAAAATCCCTGCAAGCGTAAAAAAGGTTATTGTTAACCGCTTGCTCCGTTCACTTTTTTTAATAGCAGCCTTCAAATCAAGATATAATTTCTTACTCCCTATATCTTTTCTGAATTGACCCTCTAAAATCCTAACATTGTCCCTATTATTAAAATATTTAGACAAAAATAGCGTTGCAATCCCAATTGAAACACCAATTCCTAAAAAAACTGCTTCTTGAGTCATTCTCTGAAAAGAGTATTGAGTTATCGACTGTGCTCTTTCTCCGCCGCGACACTCTCGCGAAGGAAGCGTAAATATGCAAAACAACAGATATAAACAAAGCCGCCAATGGCCTACGACGTACATGGGAACCTTTTTAATAAATCTTTACTAAATAATTAGTTATTAAAAACAATAATAGCAAAAAAGTTTAATTTTTAAGAAATATATCTATCTATCTATCCTAAAAAAATTATATATCTTTGCCAAATCATACAAAATAAGAAAAGATTCCAATCTTGCATTGTACAGTAGACCTTTGGTATACAAAGCACCTTCATATGGCATATCTGCTACGTATATAAGACTAAGAGGGGAAACTTATGAGTAAAATTGTTGCTCCAGAAGTTATCGAACAGATTAAAGAAGAAAGTGCTCAGTGGCACACTCTCAAACAAGAAATTAAGAAACGAGTCATTGGCCAAGAGCATATTATCGATCGCATTCTTATTGGAATTCTGTGCAACGGCCACATCCTCCTTGAAGGTGTTCCAGGACTTGCAAAAACCACTCTGGTAACCGCTGTTGCTGATGCAATTGGACTTGATTTTAAACGCATTCAGTTTACCCCCGACCTGCTGCCCGCTGATATTATTGGAACACAAATCTACAGTCCTAAATCAGAGGATTTTTCAACAAAAAAAGGTCCTCTTTTCACCAACATTGTACTTGCTGACGAAATCAATCGCGCACCAGCAAAAGTACAATCAGCTCTCCTGGAAGCAATGCAAGAACGGCAAGTTACTATTGGAGACGAAACATTTAAACTGCCAAATCCATTTTTTGTACTCGCCACACAAAATCCAATAGACCAAGAAGGCACTTACCAGCTTCCAGAAGCTCAAATGGACCGCTTTCTTCTAAAACTAGTAGTGACATACCCAACTATTGAAGAAGAAAAACGTATTATTAAATCAGTTTTTGAGCCAGAAAAAATTGGGCGAATTTTAACCACCAAAGAAATTAAAGCAACTCAAGAGCTCATTCAACAGGTGTATATCGATGAAAAAGTAGTTGATTACTTACTTGCTATCATCTTTGCTACACGCCAACCTGCAGCATATAAACTAGACGCCATAAGCTCATACATCATGCATGGAGCTTCACCACGTGCAACACTGGCACTATTTCAAGCAGCCAAAGCTCATGCATTTTTAAAAAAGCGCCATTTTGTGATTCCTGATGATATCAAAGCTATTGCGCCTGATGTCCTCAGACATCGCATTCTCCTCACGTATCATGCAGATGCAGAATCTATGAAAGCGGACAGCATAATCCAAACTATTTTAAAAACACTCCCATCCCCATAAAAAATAGATTAAAACCGCAGAGCTTTTTATTTTAAGAACACGGCTTTACTGCGTCAAAAAACGGTGCTGTTTTTGCATGACTTGACAGTATTTCTTTAAGAAACGTACGCTGACGCTGAATGAGTACAAGAATTGCAAAGGTCATACTATGGTAAAGCAACAATTATGGATCATAAATAGCGGGCTCATTGCCCTTGCTATGGCAGGCATTGCATGTATTCCGCTCATTGAACAAAATCTTCCCACCGTACAAACACGCAGAAGAACACCACTCTCTCTTGAAGCAAAACAACCCCGAGTCCTGGTGAGTGCTGAAAAAATTTATCAGAATGATCTGTTTGATACGTTCACACCACCAGCAGAACAAAAACCAACTGCAAAAAATTTAGTCACCCCAATTCCACAGCTCAATCTCACCGCCACCAAAAACCCTATCAAAAATCAAAAAGTTGAATTTATTGCCCCTCTTGATATCACCATCAAAGGAATCATCATGTCACAAGACCCACAAAGCAGTATTGTGATGATTGCAGACAATACCGGCAAAGAACAAATGTACCACATTGGCGATAAGATTAACGATGGACAGGTTCTTAAAATTACTAAGAACCAGATTCTTATCATCCGCGGAAATGGGCAACAAGAAACCTTCTTCCTCAGAAAACCAGATAAGCTCAGCCCCGGCTTAACCTCATGGGATGCTGCAATTCATAAGATTGATGACCTCCTCTATCACATAGATCCAGTTGAAATTATTAAAGAACTCACCAGTATTGGTGAATTAATTGAAGCACTAGATATCTGTGGTGCATACAAGAATAATGCCTCTCTTGGATTACGCATCGGCTCAATAAAACACCATCCACTTGGAGAAAAACTTGGCCTTAAATCAGGTGATATAATTACTACGGTTAACAATTTACCAGTCAATGATTCTAAAGAACGAATTGCGGCATACGATGCTGTTGCAGCACTTCCAATGGGAGGATATATTCACCTCAATCTTCTCAGAGAAGATAAACCAATAGAACTTTCGTATCTCCTTAAGCGCCTTGAACGTCCATCACCATTTTCGCCACAAAATCAACCTAAAACTGATTCAGAAAAAGGCCCAGGAGAAGATTTATTTAAACTGAGCAAAGATTCACAACGGCAACAAAATAGACGTCGATTTGAGCAAGCACATCGCACCCAAGAACAACACCAAGCAGCGGTGTCTGAGATGCGTAAAAAAATGCTCGATGATATGAAAACAAGAGCCCCTAAACGAAGAGTACTGTGAGTAGAGAGGACATAACATCATATGAATAAAAAATTTCTGTATAATCTCATAGGCATCTGTATTCTTGTTGTTCCCTCCATATATGGCCGCAGACCAAGTATCCAAACAAGCATCCAGAATCCTGTCTCGCCAATAAAAGAAACGCTGGTGAATCAAGGATCACGTACAAATGACCAAACTGCCGGCGAAGAATTTGATGAAACAGCATTTGATGTTTTAGATCAAGAATTCATCGCACCAGCTCAATCAGAACTAGGCGATACACTAGAAGAATCAATTCAAAGCATCTCTCAAGACACGATTCTCTCTGCATCTAATGCTCCAAGCGCAAAACCTGAATCACCACTCACCAAAGAAGCCCAAAGTAATCCTGATTTGTATGGTCCAGCAGATGAAAAAAAAGATATTTATCTTAATTTTGAAGGCGCAGAGCTTAAAAACTTTATTGAATATATCGCCGACATTAAAAAAATGAATATCATTCCAGATAAATCAATTGCTGGAAACAAGATATCATTGAATTTCCGCAATCCCGTAACAAAAACCGGAGCATGGAATGCGTTTTTAACCATACTTGAAATGGCAAATTTCAGTATTATTAAAGTAGGGAATCTCTATCGAATTGTGTCAAAAGACAAAAAATTCAGACAACCCCTTCCTACGTTTATTGGAGTAAAAGCAGAAACGCTACCCGATTCAGACGCCACTATACGATACATTGCTTTTCTCAATAATCTGCCCGCACAAGAAGTAAAACCGGTACTCCAAAGCATGCTCAGCACTGCAAATAATCTGATTGATCCACCAAACATCAATGGATTTATTATTACTGATTGCGCTTGTACTATTAAAGCTGCTATGCAAGTAATTGAAGAACTTGACCAAACAGGCCTACAAGAATCGATCTATGTTATGAAACTCAAACGAGCAAATGCGCGTGATGTCAAAACATTATTCGATAATCTTACTAAAAAATCTGATAGCAACTCTCTGGCAAAATATTTAGGCCGGGCAGAAGACTCAAGTGATTATTTTGCGCCAGGAACTCGCATGATCGCAGAAGATCGCACAAATGCGCTCATTATGATGGGGCAACGGCAAGCGCTTGAAAAAATTAAAGCTTTTATTGTTGATCACGTGGACACTGAACTCAAACAAGCACGCTCTCCTTTACGCATTTATGAGCTACAAAATGCTTCTGCAACAGAATTGGTTACTATACTGCGAGAAGTTACTAACTCAGCAAATTCGTCTGCTGCTGGCCAACAAGCGGCCAAATACGGAGCCATTCGTGATGGCGTAAAATATTTTAAAAATATGACGTTTCAAGCAGATAAAGAAAGCAACAGACTCCTTGTCTCATGCACTGATGAAAATGACTGGCTCTTACTTAAAGAAACGATCAAAAAACTAGACACTGCGCAACCACAAGTAGCTATGCAGATGCTTATAGTGGCTATTAGCGCAAAATCAGTAAATGAATTCGGTGGCCAAATGCGCAACAAAACTCATGGCCTCCTTGGAAGCACAATGGATTTTCAAACTTCGCCAGTAGGACAAACAGTTTTTGAGACAGATGGAAGTGGCAATAGCAAAAGCTTGCTTGGTAACCTTCTTCAATCTCTCGTTGTAGAACGAGGGTCTTCAATGCTGAGCATAGGAAAATTAGTAGGCGGCGAAGGCATCTGGGGAATTTTACGTGCGCTCAAGACTGATACTGATGCAACGGTTCTTTCTGAGCCGTTTGCAGTAACCGCCAACTGTACCGAAGCAAAAATATTAGTTGGTGAATCTACATGGATTACTGATCAAGAAACAGGAGGTACTGATGAAACCCGATTACGAAGTCAAACTCAGGCAAACGCAAATACAACCATTACGTTTACTCCTCAAGTAAATACCGATGGAATAATCAAATTAAAAATAGCGGCCGATATCAAAGAGTTTGTTCCTGAATCAAACGGTCTGAGCACTCAACAAAAGTATCTTGAGGACACTGTAAGTGTAGCAAACGGACAAGTGCTTGCTATTGGTGGTTTTGTAAAAACAAAAGTCACTGATTCTGGAGGCCAAACACCATTTTGGGGCTCAATTCCAATTCTTGGATGGCTTGCAAAAAACCTTTCCCGTAATGTTGAAAAAGAATATGTGTTTTTATTTTTATGCCCTACTATACTTAAGCCACGAGCGACTCCCGGTATTGGCATGTACAGTAAAATAAATTTGCATGCAGCAGCAAAAGAGGTTGAAGAGGCTATTCAGACAACCAAAAGCAATGACCCTATTTACAATTTCATTTTCAATGCAAGCAATGAAAACTATTCTCATAAAGTAATCGATTTTGCTAATGCTCGGTATCAACCAAACAATGTTGATATTCGCTTTGATCCTTACTATCGCACGACGACAGCAGATAGCCATTATGATGAGCATGTTCTTCATATTGACCAAGAGCCAGCATCCCCTCAAGAATATGTACGTAAAGAAGCAGCCAAACAAAAAGTAGTTAAAAAAACAACACAGATTGAAGCAAAACCAACAATTCCTCAAACTCCTATACATAAAGTCGCTCATAACCGGGCACAAGCAGCTGCTGTAGAAATGCCACACATCCCTACTCCACCTCCAGCCACAGAGCAGACCAGCCCAGAGAAAGTGGTTCTTGCGACACCCCAAATGGAAGAAGATGATACCCCAATTACTGCTATTACTACTCAAGAATCTCCAAAAGCAAAAGTTGATGACTTAGAGTCATCAATTGCTGAGAATCGCTCACGCCTGCGCGCACTACTTTCACATGCAACGCTCCCCCAATTACTCAGTAAATCAACTGAATCTGACACAGCAGAAACTTCTCTTTCTTCTCAGTCAGAGGCTTCGCAGCACGTCACAACTGAGACCCCAACACAAGAAATAGATGCGATAACAGCAGCTCCCCTTATAGAAGCCTCAGAAGAGATAAGTACAGAGCAACAAAAACCGGTACTCGCACGACGACAAGGTCTTAAAAATTTATTAGCCCCGGCACACAATTCAATCACGCCTCCATCTCAAACACCAATGCAACGAAGAAGCGCTGGTCTCCAGACAATTTTAGGAGGTAATTAATTATGACATTTTTGCGCTCGCTATTCTTTCCTCGCTATTTCAAAGGAAAGCCACTCTTCCCTATTACAAAAATAGCTCTTCATATTGAGCACACTGTTGTTCAAGTGGCATATATTAAAGACACACGAAACAAAACAATACTCACAAATCTTGAAGAATATCCTATTAATCCCGGAGATAATCGCACGTACACACAGCGGCTGACTGCAACGCTCAAAAAAATAGCGCCTAAAATTCCCAAAAATGCTGAAGTGATTGTAAGTTTTCCCTCATCAAAAGTAGTTATTAAAGAACTAACCCTTCCGTTTCTTGATGCAGAAAAAATACGCATGGTTGTAGAATATGAAATCGAAGCGGTGATCCCCTTTAAACTAGAAAACGCGCTCATTGATTTTGTAATTATAAGCCAGAGTGAAGTTAAAGAAGCGTCTACTATATTAGTTGTCGCTGCACAAAAAGAAGAAGTAAAACGTTTATTAGACCAACTATCTAAAGCAGACATCAATGCAGATTGCATCACTCTTGATCTATTCAGCTCAGTATCCTTATTTGGCCAACTGCCAACTTATAACAAATTAAAGCATGCGTACGCGCTTATTGATATTGGTCCACAATCTACACGCATGGTCCTTATCAACAATCAAATTATCATTGCCACTCGAACAATAACCAAGGGAAGTGACGTCCCTATTAAAAACAGTGATGAAATTGATGTTTCTATTGACGCCACCACTCATCTTGCAAAATTGTTTGATGAAATTGCTTTTACCTTAAATTCATTTGAAATGAAACAAACACAAACGTTTGATATAGAAAAATTATTTTGCATAAGCTCGCCTACAACATATGCTGCTTTTGAGCAATATGCCGCGAAAGCAATACATATCCCTTGCGAAATGCTTGCTACTGAGCAAATTACGAACAACACCCATATTCAGTCGACTGTTAATCTCACTCCGCAGTCTTGGCAAACCTACAGCAGAGCACTTGGCACTGGTCTTTTAAAACCTCTTTTTGAAGCATTCACGCTCCGAAGAAAAGAACTTGAGATTTCGCCGATTCCTTCAATAATACGCAATCTGATTACGGCAGGCAGTATTCTTGTATGTGCCGGAGCGCTGCTAGGCCTGTATGGGTATATGCAAATTCAAGAAGGAAAAGAGCTCATAACAAGTCTTGAAGAAAAAGAAATCCAGCGACTTCGTCATGCGCTGCCGTCTGACTCGCCTGCTGCGAAAAAAAGAAATCTTAAGGCCCTCGCAAAAGAAGTAGAAACTCATATACAAGAGCAAGAAGAAATATGGTCTACATTTGCAGCCCAACGACTTAGACCTTTGGAAATCTTACAAGAATTGACAGCTCTTTTTAATAAAAAGAAATTTGATCTCGATATTGAACATATACACATTGGCAGTGACTCTGCTACGCAAAGTCCTATTGAAGTTAAAGGAGTATTTCGCTCAAAAACAAACCCAGGCAAATCTGATTTTAAACATTTCAGCGAACTTGCAACAGATATCAGCACCAGTAAGACACTGATGCTGACTGAAGAAATAGATCCAACACAACTCCCTGAAAAAGGAGTGAGTTTTATTGCTCGATTGACGGTGCGCGAGGAATCGGAATGAATTTTTTAGAAACCATAGCAGCTACTATTGCTGCACAAAATAATAAGCAACATGTTCTATTTATCAGCTTTGCTTTAGGTGGTATGACACTTCTGATGGGGGGCTGCTTGGCATACTTATATATGCAGCGAGCTCATGATATTGAAACCATTACTCAGATCCAAGAACAAATTAAAAAAAACGAAATCTTGATAATCCAAAGCGAACGAGTCAAAGCAGAAGAAGAACGCATTAAAGCACTTCTTGATGAAAATAAAGGCTTCAGTATTAAAACCTTTTTTGAAACACTCACCTCAGATCAAAAATTAAAACCTGAACTTGGATGGGACACTGAAGTTCGATCAATTGAAGGGAACGACACCTTCGATGAAATCATATTAACCGCAACTTTTAAAAAACAAACGACACAAGCACTTGTCTCTTTACTCAACGTTCTGGAAAGAAGTGAAATTGTATACATAAAAGAACTTGATATTAAAAAAGAAGAAAAAAAGACCATAACTTTTGAGCTCATATTAGCAACAAAAAAAAGAAAACAATTCTGGGAAGATTAAGCCATGATCGGATTTTTGATACTTCTAATGTTCTTGTACTTACCGTTATCTTCAGCGACTGAGGTTAATTTATCTACATCTGCTGCGCCGGTAAAATCACTCGAAGAAGCACTTACCACAAATACTTCTCCTGCTATTACATCAATGCCTGAAACGAAAATCTATCTCAATTTTGATAATGCAGCATTATCAAGTGTACTTAATTATCTGATTGATCAAAAAAATCTTGATATCATTCCACACAAAGACTTACAAAACATCAAGGTAACACTCGTATCACGAGAACCAATGACTATTGACCAAGCGTGGGAAACAGTACTCACCCTCATGGAAGCAAACAATTTTACTATTGTTACTGTTAACGGGGTCAGTCGCGTAGTTCCTATCAGCGCAGCTCAACAAAATTCCATACCTTGTTATAGCTCAGCACAAGGAATAGAGCCAGAAGACCTCCCTGATACCAACGCAATATGTAGATATATTTATTTTTGCAAAAATCTCAAAACGAGTGTGGCCCAAACAATTCTAGCGCCGCTGCTTACTGATCGAGCATTACAAATTAATAATGTGCTCCAAGCATGTATTATCACTGATAATTGTAACTTAATTAAAGCAAGCATGCGTGTGATTAAAGAACTTGATGTTGGAGGAATTCGTCAAGCAGTAAAAGTTCTCGACTTAAAACATACTGATGCTGACCAACTCGCACAGCTATTTAACGAACAGTTGTTTCAGCAACAACCGCAGGATAATAAATTACGCATTATAGTTGCTGATGACAATCGTCGAGAAATGTCGTTCTTTTCAAAAGATACTAAAATCTTTACCGACCCAACTCACAATCGCATGATTTTTATGGGGATGGAAGACTCGATTAATAAAATTATCAGCTTTATCAATAAATATCTCGATGTACCACTCGATAAGGCGCAGTCTCGGATTCATGTCTATGAACTTAAACACTACAGCGCCGATACACTCAAAGACTTACTTGAAAAAATGATTACTCCCCCTCGGGGTCAAGGAGGCCAATCAGGCACCATTGAAGGCCAATACAAATTTTTTGAAGATGTGGTAATTACCGCAGAGTCTTCTGATGGTTCTGATACCAACAGAAGCGCTGGAAATAAACTGATTGTTGCCTGCAACAACGAAGATTGGAAGAGGCTTTCTGCATTTATTGAGCAACTAGATAAACCCCAACCACAGATTGCAATCGAAATGATGATTGTTGATATTCGTACCGATGATGTCAAAGGCTTAGGCGCACAATTCAGATTAAAAGATGGGATGCTGGGGGATAAAATACACGGATCAAGTTTTATGATGCCATCAACAACCAATGCAGATATGATCAAACAAAATCTCTTCAATACAACTGCTATTGGAGAGAACTCATCAATTCTTTCTTTTGGCGACGCAAGCAGCGATAAGATATGGGGAATTATTCGAGCAATGTATTCGACCAATCACACAAATATTATTTCGCAGCCATATTTAGTAGTAAACAACAATACAAAAGGTATACAGAGAAGTACAGTGACCCGCCGTGTTGCAAGCATGCAAGCATATACCGCGGCGCAACCAGTTAAAAAATATGAAAATACACCAGCCAGTATTACTACCGAAATTACGCCACACGCAAATGCATCAGGTATTATTAAACTCAATATCAAAATCAAGGTCGATGAATTTAAAGAAGCCTCAATAAGCTCTGCCAATACAACCAATCGCGAAATTGTTACACAAGCATGCATGGCTGCCGGAGAAGTACTCGTTCTGGGAGGGCTGACTAGCAGTAAACATACTACGTCACAATGGGCTGTTCCTTTTTTAAGTGCAATCCCTATTTTAGGTAATCTTTTTAAAGACACCTCACGCAATAGTGTCAAAAACAATCTCTATATTTTTATACGGCCAACCGTTATTAAGCCACATGTAGGGCTTGGCGCTGACCCGTATACGCAACTCAAACTTGATTATGCAAAATATCAAGTCTTCAATTCTGACCACATTACCCTTAATAAAGATCCAATTCAAAGACATTTTTTTAGCTCAGCACGCTACAGCCAAAAACAAAAAATTAAAGATCTCAAAACAGGCCGCATGCCGATTATTGATGATTTTGCAGAACGACGTAGAATGCCTAATGAGGTAGAAATGAGCCGCGATCCATTCTTTAAATGCATAGAAGAAAGCGACTCATTAACATATGAGCCAGAAGAAGGATTTGCAAGTATGCCACATATCAATCCAGAAACATACGTTGCGCCTGGCTTGCTAGACGATGAAATGAATGATGATTTTGCGAGCGCTTTTAGTATTCCACAACAAAGAACCGCTACTCGCCGCCAATCAGTACTCAAATAAAAAGTATTTTGCGCAATAATTGACTGGTGCATCCATAATCTTTTAAACAGTATAAGGATCAACGGCGACAGGATGTATGTTACTCCTTTGCCTACTAGAACATGCCTATACTACAGCAAAACTCTTTGCTAGTAGCGCCTGTATCAGCTCATTGTATATATATACTTACTACGCAGCAAAGCAATCAATACCTCTAAGCGCGCCCTCATTTTCTGTTCCGATCATGGCAGTGCTCCTGGGCATTGGCATGTATCAGTTCCCTTACACTGGTGTGATCATACTACCAATAAGTATTGCTTGTTTATTCTATAAACCAATACCACGCATATTTACACTCCATGCGCTTTTTTGCATCGGCTGCACACTTAGCATGCTTACCATAGATTCCATGCGCTACACAGCAAAACAGAATCTCTTAAAAAAGGGTTCTCATTCACTTCAGGGTTTTGTCTGTGAGATAGCAAGTTGGACCGGTCATTCGAATGGGTGCATCGTAACATTACAACTTACTCATATCGATCATCAATCCGCATCTGGTCGCCTTAAATGTTTTTTATATACTCCCTTTACAGCGCCAATAGGATCTTATGTTTGCGTATACCGTTTTTCCCTGCCAATCACCACGGAACAGAAATCCTCATTAGAATTATATGCCCTACGAGATCATCTGTTAGGGAATTATTATGGCCCGCATATCAAAATAAAAATTCTTCCCATAACCACGCTCTCTACCTTGTGGGCTGCCTGGTGGTATACATGGCGTGAAAATCTATATAAAAAGCTGCAAACAATGCTCCCTCAAAAAACATTTAGTTATTTTTCATCACTTTTTTTAGGCAACAAACACTGCGATGACTATACCACTATGCGTCTCTATTTTACTCGCTGGGGTTTGACGCATTATTTAGCACGATCAGGACTTCACATCTCAATACTAACCTCCCTCTGGATCGCAGCATTGACTCTCTTGCCGCTCACTCATTCACTCAAAGCAATCATACTTGGTAGTGTGCTGATGCTGTATAACTATCTTTCATGGCAAAGCATTTCTTTTAATCGCGCTCTTTGGATATGGCTGTTATATGTTGGTAGCTGGCTTACCAGTACATACGCCACACCACTTGTTGCATTATGCAATATAACACTGCTTATTCTTCTGTATAATCCCTGGTATGCACTGTGCGCAGATTTTCAACTCAGTTTTTTTCTGACAGCAGTACTAATGCTTTTAAGCTATAGAAGAGAACAATCGTTTCTGCTGTCTTCTTGCATCGCAAAAAAAAAATAGAGTATATACAACGATATTCTCTTTTTTGTGTATCAATATAAGGACCAGTGTATATGCAAACAATGCCGTTTTTTGGATGTTTTCTCAGTATGCTTTTGGTATTGATACCTACTGGTGAACCTAAAACAACATTCCCTAAAAAACAAACACCTCCCACATCACGCCTCCAAACACCTGATCCTGCTGCACGATCCATCAACCCATCACTGGATAATCTTAC
>JBIKTS010000053.1:0-6347 GCA_044347985.1 Candidatus Babeliales bacterium | reverse complement strand
AGTATGAACTCTTGGTAACCACTTGAGATTTCCCTTCTTTTCTATATACTTACGAGCTCATTGTATGCACAGTGCGTATAATGATCGTTGCACGTGTTTTCAAGCAGCTGGTTTGCCGGGGTGGTCGCAAGACCCAGAGAAAACACACGAGCAAAACCCTTTAATAACCAATTTTTAAGGTATTTTACATGTCTATGATCGATCTCAAAAAACTTGTTGAAGCTGGCGTTCACTTTGGTCACCATTCCTCAAAATGGCATCCTAAAATGAAACCGTACATCTGGGGCACACGAAACAAAGTGCACTTGATTAACGTTGCAAAAACCGCATTCCTTATGGAACGCGCTGAAAAATTTCTTGAAACTGCAGCTGCTGAAGGCAAGCAAATTTTGTGGGTCGGAACTAAAAAGACAGCACAACCTCTTATTCGTGCTATTGCGGCAAAACTTGGCCAGCCATATGTATCTCATCGCTGGATTGGTGGTACACTGAGCAACTTTGAACAAGTAAAAAAAGCTATTACTCGGCTTCTTCACTTCCGTGATGCTCTTGAAAAAGGCACCGTACGCGCAACTAAAAAAGAACAAAGCGTAATGGCAAAAGAAGTTGAACGTCTTGAAAAAAATATTGGCGGCATAACCAAAATGAATGGTTTACCTGCAGCTATTATTATTGTTGACGGCAAAAAAGAACATGCGGTTATTCGTGAAGCAGCCAACGTAGGGATTCCTGTTATCGGTTTGATCGATACAAACACTGACCCATCAGGCGTTTCATACTTAATCCCTTCTAACGATGACTCACCAAAAGCAATTGAAGTTATTTTTGACTATCTGAGCGAAGGTGTTGCTCGTGGTATGGCTACCGCTGCTGCTGCAGCTGCAGTTGTAGCAGAAAAAGCTGCTGCAGAGAAAGCTGCGCGCAAAAAGCTTGCCGATGATAAAAAAGCTGCTGATGAGCAACGTGCTGCAGAACAACGCGCTGCTGCGAAAAAAGACGCTGCAGAAAAAGCTGCGAAAGCTCCAGTAGCAAAAAAAGAAACTCCAAAAGTTGAAGCTGCTCCAGCACCAAAAGCTGTTGAAGCTGAAGAAGTAAAAGCAACTCCTGCAAAAGCAAAAGCTGAAAAACCTGCTAAAGCTGCTGAGAGCAAACCTGCTGCAAAAACAGCAAAAGCTCCTGTCGCTAAAACAGCAGCTAAGCCAGCACCAAAAGTTAAGCCTAAAAAAGAAGCTGCATAAGTTTTCTTTAAAGGAGAGATGGCTGAGAGGCTGAAGGCGCATGATTGGAAATCGTGTATGCTCTTAACGGGGCATCGAGGGTTCGAATCCCTCTCTCTCCACCATCTAAAAATTGAGGAAGGCGGTAAAGATTGCGAATTATTTACTCTGTCAGGTCCGGAAGGAAGCAGCAGGAGTGATTCGGTCTTGTACCGCCTTTCTTTGTTTATTCTAAATTCATTATTATCGAAAAGTGCATTTTTCGATAATAATGTCCTCCGCTATCACCATACGTGATAATAAGAAGTGTCCCACGATGAATTTGACACCCATCACGCCACTCTTTATAATCCGATGCATGTTTGATACATTTTCTCTCGTTTTATCTTCAAACTTACAAGGCATGCCCGCATGAGTACAACATTAAATCTTGCTCGTAAATGGCGCCCCCGCACGTTTAATGACGTTGTTGGGCAACCGGTTGCTGTTAACATGCTCCGGAATAGTCTGTATAAAAACCATTTTTTCCCCGTATATCTGTTTGCCGGCCAAAAAGGATGTGGGAAAACTTCAACCGCGCGAATTCTTGCTGCTGCAGCAAACTGTTCAAACTTAGAACTCTTTCAGAAAACACCAGATATAACCCAGCTCCCCTGCCTCTCATGCCGCTCATGCCTGCATATGCAAAGCGGAACGCATCCTGATTTTATTGAAATTGATGCCGCATCACATACAGGCGTTGATGATGTGCGCACCTTGCTTGAATCATGCAGTTTTTTACCCCTGGTTGGATCAAAAAAAATTTATTTAATTGATGAAGCCCACATGCTCAGCAAAGCGGCATTTAATGCATTTCTTAAAATACTCGAAGAGCCGCCGGCACACACTCTTTTTATGCTCGCCACTACTGAAATTTTAAAAATTCCTGACACCGTACGCTCTCGGTGTTTTCAGCTTCATTTTAATGGGCTACCAACTCTTGCATTAGTAGAGCATCTTGCTACCATTTGCAGCCAAGAAGGAGTAGATGCCACTCCTGATGCATTAACACTTATCGTCAATGAGACAGAAGGCTCAGCTCGTGACGCGCTCAACATACTTGAACAAGTTCGTTTTTCAGCACCAACGATAACCATCGATACAGTGCGCGCAACGCTCGGAATTATGAGCATAGATCGGCTTGCCCATTTAATTGAGCTGATGGTCACTCAAAAAGTACCAGACGTTTTAAATGAAATTAATACACTTTCAAGTATGCGCCTTAATCCAAATAAAACCTGGCACTTATTATTGCAAACCATTCGCATGCTTTTATGGCATAGTTATCACGTAGCCCCGCTCGCTGAATCAATCTCGCTGGGAGCAGAAATTAAAGATCGCATTTTGAAAAATACCAGTTCAGAATCACTCCAAAAGATGCTTGATTACCTGTGGCATCAAGAAGAACTTTTTCTTCAAACTCCTTATAAGCAAGCTTTTTTAGAAAAAATATATATAGCTATCACCACTGGCGCATACCATGCGGTACGTACCATTCAAACACTACCCCCTGAAAAAGGAACCCCCAAAGTAGCACCGCGCGCTGATAGTCCAAAGCAAGAGCCGCTCAAACAGGCAGCAGCTCCTTCACTGGCTGCACCAACTCTTCACAATCAACCCCTAAAAACTACTCCTCCACAAACCGCAACTCCTTGGACAGAATTTTGCCATGCCATAACCGCAATCCAGGATCCGATACTCAGCTCGATCATCAACCAAGCGCGCTTCGTTCAAGCCAATACTACTACCGGCACAGTTACTATTGCACTCGCACAGGCAAGTCCATTTTTTAAAGAAAAAATACAAGAATCTCACGCCCATTGGCGACCACTCCTTGCCCGCTATTTTAGTGGCTGCAGCGCGCTAGAAATTACTGCCATAGAAGGGGCACCTCTTCAACAACCCCCAACTCCCAGGCAACCTGAAAAAGCAATAGCTTTACCTCCCCAAAAACCGGCAACTGGACAAACTCCTTCCGCACCAAAACAACCTCCCTATAAAACTGCATATGCTCAGAAACCAAAAAGTTCTCGCCCGAGCGAAAGCCTTGCAGCGGGAGCGCCACTCATTTTAAATGATGACAACAAAGCACAATGGCCGTATACTAGCTTACTTTCTGCTCTGTTCCCGGGAAAAGTAGAAGTCATTGCATCACCACCAAAGAGCTGATCATCATAAGAAAGTTTTAGCATGAACAAATCATCATTTCCACGCGTTGCCCTTGTTGGTCGCACCAATGTCGGCAAATCAACCCTTTTCAACAGAATAGCAAAACGCACTGAAAGCTTGGTTGCCGATCATTCAGGAGTCACCCGAGACTATATCGCTGAAGTACTTGCGCTGCAGGGAAAACGATTTGAACTGGTTGACACAGGAGGTCTTGCACCAGCCGGAACCGATGATCCTTTTTATAATGAAATTGCAGCAGTAAGTAACCAAGCATGCCAAGAAGCGGCAGTAATTGTTTTTGTTTGCGATGCGCGCAACGGACTTACTCTTGAAGACAAGCTGATTGCAAAACAACTCCATAAATTTAAAAAACCGGTCATTTTAGTTCTGAATAAAGCAGATAACAAAAACGCATATGAAGATAAAGCAGCGGACTTTTATGCACTCGGCTTTAGCTCATTTCTACCTGTTTCTGCAATTCATGGTACCGGTATTAATGAATTAATAGCAGCAGTAATCAAAGAATTACCCGAAGCAACCACTGCTCTTCCCGAGGCACCTGCATGCCGTATTGCGCTCTTGGGAAAACCAAATGTTGGCAAATCCTCACTCATGAACGAACTGCTGAGTTATAAACGGAGTATTGTCAGTGATATTGCCGGGACTACGCGGGAAGCAATTTCAGAGCGGATCACTTTTTATGGTGAAGATTTACTCCTGACTGATACAGCAGGAATACGAAGAAAACGGAAAGTCACCGACAGCCTTGAATCACTCATGGTTAAAAGCTCTCTGGCTGCAGTGCGCACCGCCGATATTGTCATTTTAATGGTAGATGGCAACGAAGGTCGATTGCTCGACCAAGAACTCAAACTGATGTTTTATGCATTTGAAGAACATAAAGCGCTCCTCCTGGTGTACAACAAATCAGATTTAATGACTCAAGAAAAAAAGAACCTTCTTGCCTATGAAACAAGCGAATACGACTATTTCCTCAAACATATTCCAAGCGTCCATGTCTCTTGCCTGACTGGTAAAAACGTCGGCATCGTTATTAGAGAAATTGAAAAAATTCGCACACGTCTTGCACAACCAATCAATAGCGCAGAGCTCACCGTCAACTTGCACGAACACTTTCGCAATAAACCACTCTTTCATGGCGGACTCAAGCTCCAAGTATTTAGTATCCAAAAGCGAAATGAAAAAGGGATGTCGTTTAATCTGTGTGTAAATGAGCCAAAATGGTTTGGCCAAAGCCAACTGCAATGCATCGAAAATTTCATTCGTACTCAGTACGATATTCTAGGATGTCCGGTTCATTTCGTGATTACCAAGCGATAAGAACCTTCTGTGCTACACGCGTACGCTCTTAATTAGAGGACGGTTCATCTTGCAGAAAAAGTGGGTTTGCTCGTGGGCCATCGTTACCCCCAGCAGATGGATCGACAAAGCCGGCACTCGCACCTGAACTCGAATGAGTTGAATGAGCTGCAGGTCCAGAGCCAGTATTTGCTGATGCCTTGCGCGCCCGTTTCTCTTTTTTTACCGCATCGCGCGCCGTTTTTACCGCATCGCGCGCCGCTTGATTTTTCGCAGTTTTTTCATAAATTTTCTTACCGGTATACCCGGCAGCAGTAGTAAATCCTAATGCTATGAGCGCCATACGCAATTCTTGCTCATGTTTATTGAGAAAGAGCTGTAATCTATTTTTTTTCTGCTGCTGAAGTAATTTCTCACGAAGCTGCCACTCAGCATCGGTTAATTCAACCAGCGTTCGCACTCGCTCTTTCATACCAGATCTATGCTTCTTTTTTGCTTTGCTGGCAAAATATGCAGCTATCTTATCTTTTAAAGGAGCAACTCTGTAGGCAGCATCTCGTGCGATACGTGCTTGCGCCACTTGCTCAGAAAGCGTTAATGGGACTTGTGATTGTGCTGCAACGTGCATACCAACCATGCTTGCAATAAGAAGAGCCCACAAACTATTTGTATATCTATATTTCATATGCATCCCAACATTAATACTGCTTATTACAAAAGCATATAAAGAAAAACCCCACCAAAACAACACATCTTCTTTTTTTGCTGAGTAATTGCGCTTCCAGCAAGGGTCGAGTATGCTACCCACCTACTTACTTATTTTCTTATAAGAAAGGGTTCTATGAATATCAAAATCAATTTTCATCAAATGCCACATTCCGATGGTCTTGAAACGCATGCCCGTGAAAAACTCACTAAAATAGCGACCCTCTTTAAAAAAACAGAAGACCAGCATCCTGTTTCGGCAGAACTATTTTTAAATGCCCATACCGGAGCACCAAGTGAAGTCGAGCTGCGCATTCGCTCTGGACATATCAGTCTCGCATCACATGACAATGCGCACGATATGTATAAGGCGATTGACTCGGTTGTTGATAAAATGGTCACCCAAATTAAAAAAGAAAAAGAACGTCTCGACGACAAACATCATAAGGTTGTTACTGACAAAACAGTGTTTGGTAGTTAACACACAGTTTGATCAATTCCAAGGTGCCTGTAGCATATGCAGGCACCTTTTTTTTAAAAATATTGAGCCAGCGCCGCGTTCTCTCTATAGTCAACGCGATTCATCCCACTGAGAGGACCATACTTCATGCTTTATTATATGTATCTGCTACTCGCATTATGCTCAGCACAATGTTTTTCCACCATGGCAAAACCACCACACATAACGGTTGTAATCATTGTTGACCAACTATCAGAACATATCGTCCATCACCACCGCCAATTTCTTACTGGTGGCCTGGAAACGCTTCTTGAAGACGGAGCATATTTTTCACATGCTTACTACCCCCATGGCCAACCTGAAACAGCAACCGGCCATGCCATGATCTCAACCGGTGCGTATGCATCACAGCACGGATTAGTTGCCAACGAATGGAT
>JBIKTS010000050.1:0-6609 GCA_044347985.1 Candidatus Babeliales bacterium | reverse complement strand
ATAGTGAATTTTCTTTCATTCTTAAAAAATACATAGTTCTTCCAATATTGTATTTAATAAAGCCTTTGCGAGAATAGAAAGGTAAAAAATGAAAACATGTGCTACGTAGCAGGTTGGATTATAAAGCAGAGCCATCGCGTATGTTTGCTACGATGTGAGAATATAAGGAAGGGTGGGATTATTAGTTATAAGCGCCTTCCACAGCGCCCATCCATGGGCGCGATGCCAAGTGGCATCATCATATTTTAATACCTGCTTAAAGAGCTCATGGCTTGTGGCGTCAAAAGCATTCCAGGCAATAACTAAATCGCATGCGGGATCGCCGATTGCCATGCAGCCGAAATCAATGACTGCGCTGAGGCGTCCATTAGTAGTGAGCAAGTTGCCCATTGTAACGTCTCCATGCACCCATACTGGTGGTTGGTCCCACTCTGATCCGAGAGCACGATCCCAAATGAATGTTGCAGTTTTTTGATCAGCCGTATTGGGTAGCAATGCGATGGCAGCGCGCGTTTCTCCGTCGTATGTTAGAAGTGGCCCACCGCGATAAAAATTATGTATGCCTGCAACTGGACCACCTTCTGCGCTGATGTTTTGTAGGGCGCTTAAAAAATGAGCCAAATCGGTTGCAAATTGAGGCATGTGGGTAATGCCGAGTGTGGTTGCGGTTGAGCCATCAATCCATTGGTAAATTGACCATGAAAAGGGATAGTCTGCGGTGGGTGATCCCATTGCAATCGGGGTAGGTATAGGTACGGGCAGTTTGGGAGCCAATACAGGAAGCCAGGTCTGTTCTTTAAGCACTTGCGCGCTATATGCGGCGCTGCTGGGTAAACGGATGAGGAGGTGCTGGCCAAGCCGATATGATCTGTTGTCGTGTCCTTGTATAGGAACAGGAGTAATAGGGAGATTGGCATAGTGCGGGAATTGGGTAGTAATGAGTTTTTGTACCAGCGCGGTGGTGATGGTTGGAGGCGTGTTCATGGGTTTTTATTTTTTTTTATTTGCCGTTGAACGGTGTCACCGATTAAAGTTCGTATCTTCTCTTTTTTCATTTTTACTAATTCATCTATTGAAAATTGCTGTGCTAATTCTTGTGCAATTAAATAACCAAGATAGTATCCGGCGCGTATGGGCACTTCTGTATCAGTCGATGTTAGGAGAAAATACTTTACATACGTAGCGTTATCGTTTTTGACATCAAGATTTGCAGCGATTTGATCCCATAAAAAGCGGAGTTTTTTTGTGCATTGTGGTACCAGTGGGTCATTAAGTGACAATTCGGCTAATGATGCATCAGGATTCATCAATTGTGAAACATATGTTGCAAGACCTTCAAACCAGAGGTACTCCCAAAATAGGCAAGTAAAATTAGGGAAAAATTGGAGGTGGTACATATGAAACAGTTCATGATGGAAGAAAGGAGCAAGATTTGCATCATGAGTGTTACAATTAATAATGCGATCTAAACCAAACATAAAGTATACATTGCTGTTTATTTCTCGGGCGCCACCATCCATTTGATCAAGGCTATGGAGCAAATAAATTGGGTAGTCAGTGAAGAAATCAGGGAATCGTTTTATAAATGAGGTAAGATGGGTAGTAAAATCGGTGGTAATTGTAGTTGATCGTTGCTTAAATGTTTCATGTATGGGTGCATACAGATTAAATACTTTTTTTAGTTTATCGCTTTTGTTCAGTCCGTCTTCGTGCCAGCTTTTATAGGAGAATTCATAGAATTCGGGAAATTTTGGATACACGAGTTGATCAAAAGCAATGATTTGTTCTTCTAACGGTAAGTCTTTAGCTTGTTCCCAAAAAGAAATGAATGCATCAGTTATATTGCATGGAACGGGCGGTAATTTTTGAGAAAAATAATCGGTTATTTTGGTATAAGTTTTATTGTTGCTAATTACACTGAAATGGTTAGCTGACTCAAGAATGTGAACCGATGATTGCTTGAATAGTTTTTTATAGATTTCTCCATTAACGCACTCATCGTTTCTGCCTATTATAATTATAGATTTTCTGTCGAGGGCTGCAATATCCTCTTCTTGGCTATAACGAGGGTGCATTGAGGTAAAAAGGTTATAATCATAGACCAGTGTTTCGGTGCCATCGCGCCATTGTGGCGGCATATTAAATGTGATGACGCTACTGTTATTAAACCAGGTGCAACCAAACATGTTGGCGATTGTTAGTAAGCCAATTTTTAAATTGCTTACCGATGCCCAGTTCGTATCGGGTTTGAGTAAGTTTTTGCATAACGGGATGACTGGAGCCAAAAGAATATATTTTTTAATAAGTGCGCCATAAGTACTGCCGGCAAATCGGATTGCGAGTCCACCGCCACTCGAGTGACCGAGCATGGTAGTGGTAGTAAAACTTGTGTAATCGAGATGCTGCATGAGATCTGCAATGTCATCTTCTAGTTGACCAATGTATGAGCATGAGCCTTTTTTTAGCCCTGATTGATAGTGGCCACGGATATTCGGGATGCAAACAGTGGCGTTAATACTGAGTTTTTTTGCCAATGGATCAAGGTAACTGCCATGATAGGCTAAGCCATGAAGCATAATAATGAGGTTGTTTTTGCTGCTACCATAAAGGCGATAGCTCAGTGATTGGTTGTCCCGTGCGATAAATTTTTGAAGTGGGGGCAGGGTTTCAAGGTTTATTGAAGGAAGTGAGTTGAAATCTATTTTGCAGGGGTTTGCAATGATGCTTGTACATAGTGTGATGGCGATTGATATTGAGAGAAAATAGTTTTTCATACAGGGTCTCCGTGGAGAAGGATGATGGGCATAATGTGGGAATTAGGTAGTAATTAATTTTTGTGCCACGGCGGTGGTGATGGTTGGAGGTGTTCATACAGCCTATGTTTATTAACGTGTGGTTTGACTAAGTTTTGTAAGCACGAACTTTTGGAGCGCTGCCGTATCATTCATATCGCCGTCATACGGAATGTGTGGGGTATAGGGAACTGCATAAAGGAGCCTTTTATTTTCTTCGATGTCGGGTTGTTTTTTTAGGTTGCTGAGGTGAGGCAATATAGTTTTTTTGGATAGCTTTTATTAAGTGAATAGTAATATGGGGGCTTTCAAAGATATCAAGAAGATAGCGCGTTATGATTTGATCAAATAAATCAGTTAGCAATATTGAGGTATATCCAGCTTCTTTTTTCAAGATTTTATGCTTGATTGCCGCAATATGATCTATTTGTTTATATCGGTCGATGCTATGGAGTAATGCGCCACGTTGTGAATCGGTAAACGTATAAGTAGTTTTAGGAAAGATGTCTGTTCTCAGGTATTTATCCATAGCGCATAGTTCTTCATTGCTGAGTGACGCGCGTTCTATAGCAGTTTTGCAGAATTGAATTATGTGATGCAACGTCCATCGCTTGACCATAGCCATGATTGCATGGCTGTTCTCTTCTGTCTTTGGATCGCGGAGGAGAGTGGCTGGTATTTCTTTTGCGCTTACAATATCTTGATGCCATTCAATACCTGGTTTTATTAAGAAAGTGGCGCGAAGTTGCGCACGATAGTCTTGTGTTGTTTTGGGATCTTGAAGCAATGAGTAGAGGAGATCGCAACTCAGCGCGGAGACAAGCCGCTGTACATATGGGGTAAGCTCTTTGTCAGAAAGTTCAATATCATTTTGCGCTACCGTAAGAATGTTTCGTTTTGCCTCATATAAATCCTGGCCGCAGCGTACATACTCTTGTGCATGGGCAAGAAGGTTGTGCTGTCCATCTGAGAGATGGGCCGAAAATGTTTCGAGCGACATTCGTGATACGATGTTTGATGCAATACTAAGCATTTGTCTTGAAGCAGGGGTGTGTGCTGCATTGTGTTTTTCAACAAAATACGTGGTGATAATTTCTTTCAGATGCTCGAGTATGAGTGGAGGAGTAATTATTTTTTTTTCTGGATGTGTGTGCTCAGTGGATTCTTTTGCGGGTGCAGTTAAGGCCGGTGGAGCGATTAAAACAGAATAGAGTATTCTTAAATCTTCTAAGTCTGTGGTAATAATTTCTAACAATTGTATCCAAATGGTGAGTGGTTTATTAAATGCTTGAAAATCAGTTTTTATATCAGCGGCATTTTTCGCTTCTTCTGCCGCATTTAATTGAGCAAAGAAATTGACACGTTTACTGAATAATATCTCGAGGAGCGCAATTTGTTCTTGTAATTGAGCTGAAGCAGGAAGTGATTTGTGATAAAGAAGGGCGCATGCTTGAAATGCAGCGAAAAAAACTTCGGCCGGTATTATTTTTAGGAGCATTCGTTTTTTCAGAGAGAGGTATCCGGCAATAAATGGATAGAGAGAAAGATCTGATATGAGAGTTCTTTGAATAATGCATGTGTCGCGAGACAAGGCATGGATGCTTTTAATTCCCTCAAGGCGTGTTTCTATTTCTATATCTGATGCGGGCTCATCGGGATTTGGTTTACCAAGAGCAGTTTCTAGCGACTGAAGGTAGCGGATTATTTCTGCTTGCCCCTCTATGCACCGGTCAACTGAGTGTAATGAGATACGTTCTGATTCTGGATGCAGGCCAGCGCCGGCTCCTGCGGGACCAGATTCAGCAGCAGAAGTTGATGAATGAAATAGTATGCTGACTATGAGTGTGAGGAAGAGGAGCTGCGTTTTTTGTTTCATATGAGCCTTTTTTTTGATGAGAAGAGGGGCAGTATACTCGGAATATATTTTTTATAAAATCTTTGCACTCAGACTCTATTTGCAATGCTGCAGTACTCTATGGTAAAGTTCCGTCGGCTTACAAAGAAAGGTCTTGTATGAGCAATCCAGTTCTGACAATTAATTCAGTGGTAAAAATATACAATGATACACGTGCTCTTGATGGAGTCAGTTTGACCATCAATAAAGGTGAAATTTTTGCTCTTTTGGGAGTAAATGGAGCGGGCAAAACAACACTTTCTTCTATTATTGCAACGCAGCATCCTCCAACATCGGGGGATATTCTTTTTAAAGGGGTTTCAATTTATCAAGACTTAGTTCGCTATCGAAAAGCACTGGGTTTTTGTCCCCAGCAATCCAATCTTGATCCTTATTTAACGGTGCGTCAAAATTTAGTTTTCGCCGGGCGTTTTTATGCTATGAGTGCTGAGCAGGCTGGCCGGCGTGCCGATGAATTGCTCTCCCTGTATGATCTTGAGCGCTACAGTACACATATGATTGATGAACTATCGGGTGGTACGCGGCAGCGTGTATTAATTGCGCGCGCGTTGATGCATTCGCCTGAATTAGTTGTTCTTGACGAGCCAACTGTTGGCCTTGACCCTGACATACGTCGCCAGTTATGGGATCATATCTCTGCGCTCAGAGATGCTGGAGTTACCATAATTTTAACAACACATTATCTTGATGAGGCAGAGGTTCTTGCTGATCGCGTCTGTTTGCTGCGAGAAGGTAAAGTGCAAGAAGTCTGTAGTGTTGCAGGGCTCAAAGAGAAACATGATGATGATTCATTAGAGACTATTTTTATTCGTTTATCACGACAAGCCTCAGGTCTTATTGACTAGTGTTTGAGTACGCGAATAATTGAAAGGATTTATTTATGGGATTGATTGGCGGATCGCTACGGGTGATGCTATTGCTTTTGCAGCGAGAATGGTATGTGATGCGAGGTTCTTGGCGTGCGGTGCTTTTTAGTGCAGCAGTGTTTTCAATTCTTCTTGCGTGTGCGGCTCGGTACTTCCTCCCGTTAATGGGAATGGCTGATGAATATATCATTCCTTTGTTTTTAGGGTCATTTACTGTTTCGTGTCTTTCAATTGGGTATGCTTGTTGCCTTGAGGTAGCGTATGATTTACGGTCTCCCAAGCTTATTCGTTTTTATAGTATGTTGCCTATTCATTTTGGGTTTGTTGTTGCGGCGCAAGTGCTTGGAATTATGATGAGAATTACGGTTCTTGCAATTCCGGTTTTGATTGGAGGATTGTGTATTATTAATCAATGGCATTTACTTTCAATATCTTTGGGCGCAGTGTTGATAATGATAGTGCTTGCCGCATTGTATAATGCATTATTTTTTCTCTGTCTTGCATATTATTTTTCAATTCCTGTTTTGCTTGGGAATGTGTGGCCTCGGTTTCTTTCACCATTATTTGCATTTGGTTGCGCTTTATATCCGTGGCGCACAGTCGCTGCGCATTCTCCTTGTTTTTCATATATTCTCTTGTGTAATCCGATGACGTATTGCATTGAGGGACTGCGGAGTGCGTGTTTGGGTAGCGGCAATTTTTTATCTGTTACGTCTTGCGTGGGTGTGCTGGGTGTGGTTATTGCAGTGTTGTCTGTCTGTGTTTGGATATGTGCGTTGCGGGCAGTTAATCCAGTTCTTGGAAAAAGGAGTGTTCTATGAAGTGGTATGCACAAGTGTGGATTCTTCTAGCGCGGCAGTGGTTTCTCGTGCGCAATCAAGTGTTTGATAGTGTGATTAACTATATGATTGTGTGGCCTGTATTATTTTCGTGCACCAGTGGATATCTTATCCCGTTTGCGTTTTTTCCAGAAAACGCGACTATGAAAGGAACAGAGTTAATTTTGGGCATGATGATACTACAACTGTTTATTATC
>JBIKTS010000049.1:0-6635 GCA_044347985.1 Candidatus Babeliales bacterium | reverse complement strand
CCATGCTTTCATAGATGTACCGAATTTACCAAGACCAGCTCGAGTGCGCTGAGCCCAAGATGGAGTATTTTGAGATGATTGGTCGTCATTCTGAGCAGCACCGCCAACATGTTCTTTGTCTTCATGTACTTGAGTGCTAATTTGAGCGAAAGGTCCTGATCCCTGTGGCTGGCCATCCGCCGCCATCATCATTCCACTTGTCGCGCCAAGAGCTGCAGCAAGCAACAGTATTAATTTATTTTTCATATGAACTCCTTTTTATAATTCAGTAATAACTTTGTTAGATTGTATACAGCAAACGTGTGATACATTTTTAATATATACGATTTAACAAAATCTCCCAGCAGCGAACAGTTTTTTTATTCACCACTTCCTCAGTATAATTTCAATGTGAATAATTTATCAAGGATTTTATGTAAAAAAAGAAACAGGCCCCGGTCACCCGAAGCCTGTAAAAAAAGTATGAATTAAACAAATTATGAATTAAACAAATAACGTATTATGCGTGGCCATCATCTGAGTCAGCATCTTGAAATCTGCTCAAATTAGGATGACGCTGAGTTGAAGCAAAATCTAAACCACTTGCCCTGCCATCACCAGTCATCATCACCGCTATCACCGCCGAAAAGGGGCATCACCCTACCAGGACTGTTTCCCTCATCAGCACCGCCACCGAACGCGCCAACAAAACCCCCTTGCCCTTGTGAGGGATTCGGTCCTGCAGCTATTACACCAGGCCGAGGTGTAGGTTGCATTACATCTCGACGCGCTGCCGCTGGCCGCATCCATTTTCTATACAACAACTCGGTGCCACCCGCAAGTGCAAGCGCCTGCACCAAACTGATCATAATACGCGCCGCATGTGCTGATTTTGATTTTTTGATACTTTTATCTTGTTTACCCAAAAACCGCTTAAACTTTTCATTATTCCACAATTTTTCATTCAATTTCAGCGCATCCAAAATCATGTTGCGATCGCCGGCAAGTTCTGCAATTAAGTTTGCAAGAATCGCAGCATGTAAAAAGCCTGTTCCGGCGCGAGCTGCTTTGCCCCAGTTGCCAAGCGGCGGAAGTGGTGATTTGAATCTAAAATACGACAGCACTGGAGGAAGCGGTTCATCATGTCCATGGCCTACAGGCGGATTATTAGGACCATGAGGGTTAGAACGCTCATTAAAAGCTACTTGCTCAACATACTCTGGAGCTACCGCATGTAAAACTGCTAAAGCATCTTGATCGCCACGATTAATGCCAGCCACCCAGTTATCAAAAATCACGCCTTCGGTCACCTCCGGGCCGTCACCTAACCGACGAGCTCGATTTTTATACAGAGAATTGTTCGTGATTCTCTCAAGCATTTTTGAAGACAAGCGTCTGCCATGCAAAAACCACTGCAAATCCCCAGTACACTGCACATATTCACAAGTCAATGATGGAGCCTGCGGCAAAACATCTCCAAACGCCGGCTCTTGCATTCCCTGAGGAAGAGTAGCAGGAATAAGACTCAACTGGCCGGCATGGTCACTCTGAACTAAATAAGGTGCTAAAGATCGGAAAATTCTCAATGCTGGTTGCAGTTTCTGATCATTAACATCATCAATCCACCGTTGTAAAATAACGTCAGGTGAAGATTGCGCAAACTGCTGTTGCGCAGAAAAAGTTAGATACGAACGATCTTGCAATAACCTATTATATGAACCTGCCGGCAATAGAATACCATCAAAATAGAGCTCCAGTGTACCAACTGCAGAAATCATATAACTTAACCGCCGAGCTGGCATCTCATGCCCCACAAGACTCGCTCTGCCAGCACCGCGAAACATAGCATTCACCTCAAAAGTAAAACAACCTGTTGCTGCCACTACAGCGCAGATCATTACTATAATTTTTTTCATACTACCCCTTGGTTGAGAGCTTCTGCTTACTCACGCAATACAACGATGCGTGAAAGCAGTGCAATGCTAAAAGCACTGCGATTACTCTATATAGTATAATTACAATGTGTATTGAGAGTCAATGATGACTACGGGAAGCACGCCACGCCCCCGAATGTTGTTGCATTTTTTACTGCGACTTTGATGACCAGTTACTGCCGCAACACCTGCTCCCACACCGGCAGTGACTGCCAGCATTGAGCGCCAATTAAATACCCCATCGTTATACAACAGCCCATCAAGATCACGCTCAACATCTCTCAGGCGTGCATCCAATTCTTTGACCGATGAATATTCTTCTGTCACTCAGGGAATCATAAGCATCTGCTCACGTTGCTCATACAGCTCTGCAGAACGAGCATAGATTAAACTGCTAAAGTATTATACGTGGTTACTATCTGAGCTACTTGGCATCTCAACCGACGAAACATCATGACCAGTTCTTTCACTAGCACCGCCACTCAAACCAGCCCCCCTTGTGAGGGATTCGGTTCTGCAGCTGTTACACCAGGCACAGGTAAAGGTTGAACAGCATCTCAACGCGCTGCCGCTGGCCGCATCCATTTTCTATACAACAACTCGGTGCCACCCGCAAGTGCAAGCGCCTGCACCACACTGATCATAATACGCGCCGCATGTGCTGATTTTGATTTTTTGATACTTTTATCTTGTTTGCCTAAAAAGCGCTTAAATTTTTCATTGTTGCGCAATTCTTTATTCAATTTCAACGCATCCAAAATCATGTTGCGATCGCCGGCAAGTTCTGCAATTAAGTTTGCAAGAATCGCAGCATGTAAGAAACCTGTTCCGGCGCGAGCTGCTTTGCCCCAGTTGCCAAGCGGCATATGGCTTGGTGGTACAAGCTCCAAAGACGGTTGCTTAGAGCCTCCCTGTCCATCACCCGAATCAACCACCGGTGGGTTTGACCCGTCCCCTTGTTTTTCTCGCACAGCTTCCGGCGCGACAGCTTGTAGTAAAAGCAACGCGGCATCAAGCCCGGAATTAACATCACTTACCCACCGGCCTACAATATCTGCCTCTGGTGCATTCGTTCTGCTCAAACGCAAAAAATTAGATAAACTAGTAAAACCTGCTTGTCCCCTTAATAGCGGCACTACATTTTCTCTCAACAACTCGCCGTCAAAAAACAAATCGAGCTGGCCCGTTGAACGCTCATCCAGGCGCAAGCGACCCGCTTTCTGAGTTGGCAAAGCAACCGCCGGCGCTGGAGCAACATCAGCTGCCTCATCTCTCACCTTTAATAAAACAAGATTTCCCTCTTGCGTAAAAATTTCAGGAGCCAGCCTGTGGAGTTCTTGCGCGTAAGCTCTAACATCCTCGTGTCTGGATAAAAGGCGACTAGCAAAATTCTGCAATTTACTATTGAACAACTCGGTTACGGACAAACCAGGCGCACCCTGATTTATATCTTCTTGCGTAAGCTTCAAATATTGGCCAAAATCTGGTAACGCCCCCAAAGCATTTAAACTAACAACTAATCCTTCATTTCCGTATCGAATGCTCACGTGTTGTTGATCTTGTGTAAGTATCATACTAAATGTAGGAATTCCCCTGTGATCAAACCCCAGTCCCGGCTCACGCCCAACTCCACTTGCATCGCCAGCACGGCTAGACATAGCATTCACCTCAAAAGTAAAAAAACCTGTTGCGGCCACTACAGCGCACATCATTACTATAATTTTTTTCATACTACCCCTTGGTTGAGAGCTTCTGCTTACTCACGAAATACAACGATGCGTGAAAGCAGTGCAGCGCCGACAGCACTACGATTACTCTATATAGTATAATTACAATGTGTATTGAGAGTCAATGATGACTACGGGAAGCACGCCACGCCCCCGAATGTTGTTGCATTTTTTACTGCGACTTTGATGACTCTGCTGCGCGTGAAGCAGCGGACACAACAATCGCTACTACAATAAGTGCCAGCACAGTAATAGTGATTGGTGCGGCTCGCTTGCCAAATAGTTTTTCAAGGCGAGTACCAATTGGACGGAACTTTCTTTCCAGCTTAACTACGACTCTTTCCCAATATCCACCGCCTCCCAGCAGCTTGCCCAAAAATTTCCCGATCGACCCCAGTACACGCAAGAGATTTCCTGCAAGCAGCGCGCGCCGCCCCCGCAGTGCAAACTCAATCAGCAGCACCACCAAAACTCCGACAAGCAGACCCCGCTTCCATCCGGTCTTACCGCGCATACCCATCAAATGACCAGTTCCTGCCGCAACACCTGCTCCCACACCGGCAGTGACTGCCAGCATTGAGCGCCAATTAAATACCCCATCATTATACAACAGCCCATCAAGATCACGCTCAACATCTCTCAGGCGTGCATCCAATTCTTTGACCGATGGATGCGCTTCTGTCACCCCGGGAATCATAAGCATCTGCTCACGTTGCTCATACAGCTCCGCAGCACGGGCCTGAAGTTCTAATAACTTTTGATGCACCGCGTCCGGCAAATCTTGTTCAATAAACTGAAGCGCCTTAAGAAAATCTTTTTTTACGATAAATGTACACGGCAAAGTGAATGAAAGCTCATTAATCGCATTGGTCCGAATACGCCGCACTTCGCGGGTAATCTCTGCATGGCCTTTGATGCTTACGAGTAATCCAACCACCAGAATTATTACACGATGTATGTTCATACTTTTCCTTTTGCTGACCGAGCGACGTATATCGCTGCGCGTAATGAGGCCAAATTTGTACCAGCCATTTACTACACCTGTCAATTTATTTTCATTCTTTCTCCTGTAAAAACCGAGCAAATGCAAAATATTTTAACCACAACGGGACACTTGCAACTCAGAGAAAACACAGGCACACTACACGCATGAAAAAAATAATTCTTACTCTCATTGTCATTCTCTGGAGCATCCCGAATGCGCATGCAGGTCTTTTGGACGCATCACGCATACGAGTAGCCAACAAAACACCAATCCCACTCTATCTGGCGCTGTACTATGCGCGCAACAACACTGCAACGCGCGCTACCACACCGGTCTACCTGCCCGCAGATAACGCAATCAGCCTTGATCTGCCCTCATCAAAATTTTTACATTCACGCAGGCTCTGCATAGCACCTGATCCTGCCCAGCTTGCAGACACACTTGCCCTGATCCACACAGAAAGTGTACCGCTCGGATTATTTGAGGCAACAGACTTCACCATCATTATTGATCGTTGCAACCAAACCCCCCATATTCTTGAAACAGATGAATGGAAAAAATTACCACCAGTTCCTGAGTTCACGCCGCACCACCTCGCCTATAAATCTGCACATAAAGAAGAACAATTCTTAGCAGCACGCCGAGAGCGTGTTCAGGCTGCACAAGAAGCACTCATTCAAAAAACCCTGCCACGCCCGCTCCATATTGGCATATGCACCAGTGGCGGTGGATTTCGGGCCATGTATGCAACCGCAGGACTTATGTGTGGACTTGAACAAGCACATCTCCTGCCCCTCATCACTCATTGCGTAGGTCTTTCAGGATCAACCTGGTTTTTATTTCCCTGGCTACTCAGCAAACAAACTGCAACGGCATATACTGAAAAACTGGTTACACTCCTTGTGGGCGGACTCATCCATACACTCACCGAGCAGTATCGAGAATTTGCCCGCCTCAGTCTTGAAAAAAGAACCTACAGTCTTCCTATCAGTGGTATCGATCTGTATGGCATCAGTCTTGCCTACACCCTACTCAAGCCGCTGTATGCACAGTTTCTCACACTCACCATGGATGATGTCAGAAAAGCGGCCGACCCGCTCATGCATCCCCTCGTTTTTGGTTCAGTAGTTACCCGTCCTCATCCGACCGACTCCTATGAATGGATCACTATCTCCCCTTTTGCTGTCCACTTTTTGAGCGACCATCTTACCCTGCCTCCGGCACTGCTGGGTGCGCACTTCTACAACCACCAACAACTCACGCTGCCTCCCGCACCATCGCTGTGCTATTACCTGGCAATATTTGGATCCTCTTTTTCAGTCAGTGTCCGCGACGCCCTCGAGCGCACACCCGCTACACTGCAAACCATTTTACATAAACTACTCCCCGACAACTGGCAAAGCACACGATGGAGCAATACCAAAATAACCGCCGCCCGAATTGCAAACCCACGCAAAGGAATTGAAAACTCACGACATAAAACAATTCACACCATATCACTCGTTGATGGCGGCTATCTTAACAACTTGCCGCTTGAACCACTCTTGCACAGCAGTGATGATCCATTTGATCTCTTAATTGTCCTTGACTCCAAACAAGAACGCCCGAGCCGTATTCGCGGCATGCTGCAAGGTATGACGCAAGCACAACTCCACACACCCCGGTTTCCCGCTATTAACCCAGATCACATTAGTACACAAACATTTTCTGTGCATGGCGATCCGCGCACCGGGCCAGTTGTTGTCTATTGCACACTTGAAGGATGTGAGGATTTTGATCCGGTGTTCAACCCGGCTACCGACCCACAATATGCAACACTTAAATTTATGTACACAGAAGAAAAAGCACGCAAGCTGGTTAGTCTAGTCTCGCATGTGATTACTGCAAATGCGCCACTCATTACCGACATTATTCACGCGCTTGCTGAGCGGTGCTGCTGAAATTTGTAACTTATTAAGAAAAACCTCAAAAATAAATCACCTCGAGGAACGCTTCCTCGCCGAGAACTCG